>CAYXNI010000025.1:0-13799 GCA_964466285.1 uncultured Planctomycetota bacterium
CGAGCTGTTCGGCCACGAGAAAGGCTCGTTCACGGGGGCGGTCGGCCGCAAGAGCGGGAAATTCGAGATGGCGAACACCGGGACGATCTTCCTCGACGAGATCGGGGACATGAGCCTGTCGACGCAGGCCAAGATTCTGCGGGTGCTCCAGGAGAAGGAGTTCGAGCTGGTCGGCGGCACGGAGACCGTGAAGATTGACGTGCGCGTGATCGCGGCGACGAACAAGGACCTGGCCAAGGCGGTTCACGAGGGCCAGTTCCGCGAGGACCTTTACTTCCGGCTGGACGTGTTCTCTATCTTCGTGCCGCCGCTGCGGGAGCGGAAGGACGACATCCCGCTGCTGGTCGACCACTTCCTCCAGCGCGCGAACGAGGAGATGGGGCGCACCGTGTCGGGCGTATCGAAGGAGGCGATGGAGCTGCTCCAGATGCACCACTGGCCGGGCAACGTGCGCGAGCTCGAGAACGCCGTCCGGCGAGCCGTTGTGATGACCGACGAGGACGTGGTCATGCCCAAGTGCCTGCCGATTTACATCCAGGCGATAGGCGACAAGCCGAGGTATACTCTGCCCGACAACGTGGAGTCGCTGGATCAGACGCTGGCGGACGTGGAGAAACAGATCATCCTTGAGACGCTGCAGCAGACGGGCGGGGTGCAGTCCAAGGCTGCGAAGCTGATGGGGATCACGGAGCGGAGCCTGTGGCACCGGGTCAAGAAGCTGAGCATCGACGTGGGCCGCGTGAAGGCCGCCGTGTGCTGACCGGGGCCGGCATTGCCGCTTGACTTCGCGGCCGATCGGGCCACAATACACCTCCATGCGGAACGTGAAGCTGACGGTGGAATATGACGGCGCGAATTACGCCGGCTGGCAGGTGCAGCCGAACGGGGTGAGCGTTCAGGAAGTGCTGGTGAAGGCGATCGCCGAGACGACGGGTGAGCCGCGCGTCCGGCTCATCGGTTCGGGCCGCACGGACGCGGGCGTTCACGCCGCAGGACAGGTGGCGAACTTCAAGACCACGACAGCGATCCCCGCGGCCGGCCTCATGCACGCAATCAATACGAAGCTCCCGGAGGACATCGCGGTCGTCGACGCTGAGGACGTGCCAGAGGAGTTCCACGCGCGCTACTCGGCGAAATTGAAGACTTACCGCTATTCCATCCTGAACCGGCCGGTCCGGAGCCCGCTTGCGCGGCGGATGTGTCATTTCGTGCGGACGCCGCTGAACGCCGATGCCATGCGCGCGGCGGCGGAGCGCTTGTTGGGCGAGCATGACTTCGCCGCGTTCCAGTCGAAGCCCACGGGCAAGGCGTCGGTGCGGACCATCACGCGGCTTGACATCGAGGCCCCTCCTCCGCGCATCGACATCTATGTGACGGCGAACGGATTCCTTTATAATATGGTGCGGGCGATCGCGGGCACGCTGATCGAGGTCGGCCTGGGTAAGCGCGCTCCCGAGAGCGTGACCGCGTTGCTCAAGTCACGCGATCGTGCCGCAGCCGGGCCGACCGCGCCGCCGCACGGCCTGTGCCTGATGAAGGTGGAATATGACCTGCAAGGCGTAGCAGAAGGAAGACGGGGAAAGGGAAGAATGGAGAAAGGAGCCGTCTGATGAAGTGGGGAATGCTCGTCATGCTAGTGGCTGTTCTTGGGGGTGGACCCGCGGCGGCGAAAGCGGCGGAGCTGGAAGAACTGGTGAAGAAATCAGACCTCGTCATCCTGGGGCAAGTTCTGCGGGTTGACGAGGGCGAGGTGAACGCCGAACTGCTGGCCACGGGGGTCAAGGTCCGCACGGATATCGCAGTCATCGGAGTCGTCGAGGCGCTGAAAGGGGACCCCGAGTTGAAGAGGGCGGAGGTGGGATTGCCGGGGTTCCCGAAGCCCGGAGAGCCGACGCTTGCACGCGGTCAGTCGGGCATCTTTCTGCTGGAGAAGGGCGACCAGAAGTATTATGAGCTGAAGACGGCCGACCGCATCCTGCCGGAGACGAAGCTGGGTGCGGTGCGGCGGGCTATCCGCGCCGCCGCCGGCCTGGCCGATGCAAAGCCTGCGGACCGGGCGGAACGGGCCGCCAAGCTTGCGGAGGAGTTGACCACCAACCCTAAGAAGAGCGAGCGTGCCATTGCTGCGTACCAGTTGGCTGACCTGGGCGTGCTCACTACCGTGCCGGCTTTGATTAAGGCGTTGGGCGACGAGTCTCCTGACGTGCGTTTTGCGGCCAACCTTGCCCTGACCAAGATAACCGGCCACCGGACACAGGTCGACTTCGAGAAGGGCACGGGCGAGGAGCGCGCGCAGGGGGCGGCGGCGTGGCAGGAATGGTGGGACGGGCACAAGGATCAGAAACGCGAGGACATTCTTTTCGCGGCGGCGCAAGCCAGCAGCCAGCCGCTGCCCGACTTCCAGGCGGCGGTCGAGGGCCTTGCCCAGTACGGCAACCCCGAGTACCAGCCCCTGTTCCTTCGGACCCTGGCGTCCGGCACAGAATTGAAGAACAACAGCCTTGTCGTGTCCGCCGCGGTGTACCTGGGCCGGATCAAGAGCCGGGCTTCAGTTCCCATGCTGGCCAAGCTGTTGGATCCTGCGCTTGGGTGGCCGTCGGACCCGACGCGGTCCGCATGCGCCGCGGCCGTGGGGAACATCGTGGGCGAGAACTTCGGCAAGGGAGCGGAGGCGATCAACAAGGCGCTGGAATGGTGGCGGTCGAACAAGGCGCAGTTCTCCGGTCAGTAATTGAGGATGAGGAGTTCGCGGCCGGTCACCTTCTTTTCCTTCTGGCCGTTCGCCTTGGCGACGTTGGTGACGGCGTACCTCCCGCAGTATTTCCACTGCAGCTCGATGAACCGCCAGCCCTTGTAGAGGGACCGCACGGCGGGGCGGTCGTCGTACGACACCATCACCCTGGCGGGCGTGACAGCGAGGGCTTGGGCGAGGTGCCGGTGGCATTCGATGTCGAAAGACTTGTCGTAAAGCTTGTCGGTGATGTGGCCGCAGCTTTCGCGGTAGTAGGGCGGGTCGGCGTAGATGAACGTGTCGGGCGTCGCACCGGCGAGGCATTTCTCGTAGCCCCGGCAGGTGATCTTAACGCCCTGGAGCTTGTGCGAAATCTTCCGGAGGTGCTGGAGCTTTTTCTCCAGGTTGGCCCAGCCGCCGGGGTTGCTGAAGTAAAGGCGGGACTTTCGGCGCGGGTCGAAGACGACCCGGCCGCCCCAGACGGTGCGGTTGAGGAAGTAGTATTGGACGGCGCGTTCGAGGAGGTGGTCGGTCTGACGGGCTTCCATGAGGTCGCGCCGGTCAAACGCCCAGTGGTTGAAGAGCGTCCTGAGGTTGCCGTTCTGTCCCCTGCAGAGCGCGGCGAACGCGTCGAAGTTGTCGCGTAGCGTCACGAAGAGCGCGTAGAGGCCGGGATGAAGGTCGTTGAGCCAGTTCTTCTTTGCGAGGGGTTTGAGGAAGAAGACGGCGGCGCCGCCGGCGAAGATTTCGCGGTAGTCCGTGTGCTCGGGGAAGTAGGGGGCGAAGAGCTTGGCGACTCGGTTCTTGCCGCCGGGGTAGCGTAGTGGTGATTTAAGCGGCGCTTGGTGAAGCGGTTTTGAAACGGTCATCTCGTGCGCCCGCAGGGTCTGGTATGGTTCACGCGGTCTCGAATTATATGGCGGACGGGCGCACTGTCAACGCTTGGGGCGGCGCGTGTTCGGCAATTACCACCGGACGGCGGCGCTGGCCCAGGTGAGCCCGGCGCCGAAGGCGACGAAGACGAGGAGCTGGCCGTCTTTGATGTGGCCGCCTCGGACGGCCTCGTCGAGTGCGATGGGGATGGACGCGCTGGAGGTGTTGCCGTACCTGTGAATGTTCATGAAGATGCGTTCGATGGGGAAGTTGAGGCGCTCGGCGGCGCCCTCGACGATGCGCTGGTTGACCTGGTGCGGGATGATCCAGTCGATCCTGGTGGGGGCGACGCCGAGCCGCGCAGCGGCGTCCACGATGAGTTCGTAGAACTTGGTGACGGCGAACTTGTAGACCTCGCGGCCCTTGACGAACATGAGGTGTTCTTTGTTGTCGAGGGCCCGCTGGCAGAAGGGGCTCTGGGAGCCGCCGCACTTGAGGATCATGGATTGTGCGGCGTCGCTGTAGCCGTCAGCCCGTGCGAAGATCTCGACGATCTGGCGGGGGCCGTCGGTGGGCCGGAGGACGACGGCTCCGGCGCCGTCGCCGAACAGGATGCAGCTGGCGCGGTCTTCGTAGTCGGTGTACTTGGTGAGTGTTTCGGCGCCGACGACCAGCACGGTGTCGGCCTCGCCGCTGGCGATGAGAGCGCGGCCGCTTCGCAGGGCGTAGATGAATCCGGAGCAGGCGGCGGAGAGGTCGTGGGCGCTGGCGTTGAGGGCCTTGAGTTTTTTCTGGATCCAGCAGGCGGTGGAGGGGAAGTTCATGTCGGGGGTGATGCTGGCGACGATGATGGCGTCGATCTGGTCGGGGGTGAGGCCGGCGGCCTCGAGGGCCTTGAAGGCGGCTCCGCTGCCGAGGTCCGAGCTCGCCTGGTCGGGCCGCGCGCGGCGGCGTTCCAGGATGCCGGTCCGCGAGACGATCCACTCGTTGTTGGTATCGACGATCTTTTCGAGGTCTGCGTTGGTGATTCTGTCTTCGGGGATGTAGGAGCCGGTTCCGACGATGCCCACTTTTCTCAGCGGCATAGGTCTGAAATCCCGTCTACGTGGTGGAGGTGGCGGTCGTGGTCTGCTGGATATTGGGCAGGCTCCTGACTCGCCTGACTGCTTCGATGATGCGTGCGTTCACCTGTTTTTTGGACAGCTCGGTGGCAACGCGGATGGCATTGAAGATGGCCTCGGCGTCGGAACTGCCGTGGCCGATGATGCAGATGCCGTTGACTCCGAGCAGTTGGGCTCCGCCGTAGGCGGAGCTGCTCATTTTCTGGAACACTCTCCGGAATGCCGGCCTGCACAGTTCCGCGCCGATCCTGTATAACAGTCTTTTCTTGAGTGTTGAGCGGATGGTAGAGGCGAGGGCGTCGCAGACGCCCTCGGTGGTCTTGAGGAGGACGTTGCCGACGAAGCCGTCGCAGACGACGGCGTCGATCTTCCCGCTGAAGATGTCGCGGCCCTCCACGTTGCCCGCGAAGTTGAGCTGTGACGCACGGAACAGAGCTCGGGTCTGCTTGACGAGTTCGTTGCCCTTGGCGTCCTCGGAGCCCACGTTCATGAGACCGACCCGTGGGCTTTCCTTGCCGACGAGTGCGGTGACGTACTCTGCGGCCATGATGCCATAGTCGAGCAGGTGCTCAGGCTTCGGCTTGATGTTGGCTCCGACGTCGATGACGATGCAGTCGGTGCCGGCCACGGTGGGGAATGGGGCGGCGATGCCGGGCTTCCGGATGCCTTCGAGGGTTCCCATGGCGAGGACGGCGGCGGCGACGGCGGCTCCGGTGTTCCCGGCGGAGAAGATGGCATCCGCCTCGCCGAGGTGGGCGAGCTCGGCGCACCGGCCGACGGAGGTGTTGCCCTTCTTGCGAAGGGCCTCGACGGGCGAATCGGACATGGATACGACGGAGTCGGCGTGCTCGACCCGGATGCGGCCCGTCTTGTCGGGGCACTGGCGCAGACAGTCCTGCAGCTCTTCGGTGGAGCCGACCAGTATGATCTCGGTGTCCAGAAGGACAGTCGCCGCCCGAACCGCGCCTTCCACGACGACACGGGGCGCGTCGTCACCACCCATGGCGTCGACTGCAATCCGCATCGCCTCACTTCTCCTTCTCGGGCGCGACGACCACTCGGCCTGCGTAGCTGCCGCAGTTCGTGCAGACCGTGTGTGGGGGGTTCTTCTGATGGCATTGACGGCAGGCGACGAGCTTTGGCGCGACCAGCACCTGGTGTGTACGGCGCTTGCGGCCACGTGCCTGCGAATGGCGACGCTTGGGGTTTGCCATGCGGTTCTTCTGACCTCGCTGTGTTGAGAGGGCCGGCCGCGTCCCGCTATCGGGCACGTTTCCCGCGTAGAAGACGGCAGGACACGGCGATGCGGTATTCTATGTGGGCGCGCGGTGACTGTCAAGGACATTTCACGCAACCGACGGCTGTGCCGGATGATCGGATGCCGGTGCAAGGGGGCCGACGGCCGAGAGCCTCTGCCCGCGGACTGGCGCTCTCGCGGGCCGCGAAAACCGCTTGCAATTCGGTGCTCGCCCCATATACTACGTACGCTATGTGCGCTGTTGAACCGGTGGTTATGGAAACGGTGAGCCTTGAGAGGAGATATAGATGAGTCCGCTCTTCCACATTGCTGAATTGGTCCGGATTGGGGTGGAAGATGAGAAAAGCGGGGTGGCGTTCTATGCCGCTCTGGCGGAGAAGACTCGAAGCGCCCAGCTCCGCAAAGCCTACGCCAGCCTGGCCGAACAGGAGCGGTTTCACCAGAAGCGGTTCGAACAGATGCTGGCGGACCTTGGGAATCACGAGCCGACGGAGACGTATCCGGGCGAGTATATTGCGTATCTGCGCGCAATGCTCGACAGCCGGGCGTTCCACGACCCTGTGACGGCTCAGAAGATCGCGGCGGACATCGGCGGGGATGACAACGCGGCTCTCTCCATGGCCATCCGGTTCGAACGCGATACCCTCGTGCTCCTCAAGGAACTGCGCGAGATGGTCCCCGAAAAGGACCGTGACACGGTGGACGAACTGGCTCGCGAGGAGCAGGGGCACCTGGTGGACTTGAACCGGGCCCTGAAAACGCTGGGATCCTGAACCTGCCTCCGTCCGCCGATCCGACGCGGGCCAGAAGCGGCCGGATAATTTGACTGCCCCGGGCCCGGCGAGTGGAATTTGGGCACGACGGTTAGGAGAGGGGCCGGTGTTCACCGTCGCTCTGATTCATCCGTGGGCTGACCTGGTGCCGCTGCTGACGGAAGTGGCCCACGAGGTCATGGCGGACGTCGAGCTGATCCACATGGTCGACGAAGGTATTCCGCGGCTTGTGGCAGAGGCGGGGGGGATTACGGAGCCGGCAATCCGCCGCCTGTGCGGCTATGCCATGAACGCCCACGAGGCCGGGGCGGAGGCGGTTATGCTGACCTCGCCGCTGCTCGGCCAGGCGCTGGACGCCGTGCGGTCCTCCGTCGGGATCCCGGTGGTTCGCATCGATGCGGCTATGGTGGAATCGGCGGTGCAGTTCGGCACGAACGTGGGGGTGCTGGCCGGGTCGCGTCTGACGCTGGAACCGACCCTGGCCCTTCTGCTGGAGCGGGCGGACGCCAAGGGAAAGGCTGTGGTGCTTGACGGCCGCGTGAGCGAAGAGGCGGCGGCCGCGTTCGCCCGGCAGGACCGCGAGGCGTACAAGCGCATCGTGGCGGAGGAGGCGGCGCAGCTCGCGAACAACGACGTCATCATCCTGGTGGACGTGACGATGCACGAAGCCCTGCGCGCGGCCGGCGAGCGCGCAAGCGTTCCCGTGTTGGCCAGTCCGCACCTGGGGTTCGAGGACCTGGCCAAGAAGCTTGACTATTTCAGGCGCTGACCATGCTGGCGGAGGAAAAGGCCCGAGTGGTGTCGGTTCAGGATGGACAGGCCACCCTGGAGCTGGAGGCGCAGGCCTGCTGCGGCTCGTGCGGGCTGTGCCGGGCGTTCGGCGGCGGGATGCGGCTGGACGTCGAGGCGGTCGAGGGGCTCAAGCCGGGGCAGACGGTCGTGGTGGCGCAGAGCCGCGGCGGATCGCTGATGAGCGTCTTCCTGCTGTTCGGCCTGCCGCTGATCGGCCTGGTCGCCGGGGTGCTGCTGGGCCGGGTCTGGATGTTGCCGGGACTGACTTCCGACGGCTCCTCCGTTCTCTTGGGCGTGGCTGGTATGGGCGCTGCATTTCTTGTGGCGGTCATGTATGACCGCAAGTTCGCGGGCAAGAGCATCCCGCGCCCGGTCATCGTGAAGATCGAGCACGGCGGCTCGGCAAAGGCGTGAGGGCGGAGGCCGATGACGAGCGAGATCTACCCCCTCTTTTTTCAGCCCATCCCCCGCGAGAAGGACCTGTGGGGCGGGTCCCGTCTGGCGGAACTCCTGCGCAAGGATTTCCCGCCGGACGCCAGGATCGGCGAGTCCTGGGAGATCTCCGATTACCCCGGGCTCGAAACCCGCGTGGCGAACGGACCTTTGGCCGGGACGTCGCTCAGGGAGCTTGTCGAACGCAGCACGGCCGACATCGTGGGCGACCGGGCGATCCTCCAGAACGGGCGGTTCCCGCTGCTGGTCAAGTACATTGACGCGCGGGAGACGCTGTCGGTCCAGGTGCATCCTGGCGATGACTACGCCCGCAGGCACGAGGGCGGATCGGGGAAGAAAGAAGCGTGGTATGTCATTCACGCCGATCCCCACGCGAAACTGATCCGGGGCGTGACGCCCGGCACGACGCGGGAGAAGTTCGCCCATGCCATTGCAGCCGGGGAGCTGGACCCGTGCCTCCACGCATTCGAGCCCAAGGCGGGCGACGTCGTCATGATCCCCTGGGGCATGGTCCACGCGATCGGCTCGGGCATCGTGCTGGCGGAGATTCAGCAGACGTCGGACATCACGTACCGGGTGTACGACTGGAAGCGCGACGACGAGGACGGCCAGGGCCGCGAGCTGCACGTGGACAAGGCCCTCGACGTGATCAAGTTCGATCCGCCCAAGCATGACGCCCGCCCGCGCAAGCTGCTTGAGGACGGGCCGAGCAAGCGGTACGAGGGTGTTCGGTGCGAGCAGTTTGTGCTCGAGATTCTGGAACTCGGGGGCAGTCTCGACGACGCGCCGCCGGCGGGCCGCTTCGTGGTCTTGAATGTGGTTAGCGGGGACGCCGTGCTCGAGTTGCGGCGAGCGGAGCTTTCGCTCCCGCTTGGCAGCACGTGCCTCATTCCGGCCGCCCTCGGGCCGTACCGGCTTCGCGGCCAGGGAGCAACAGTGCTTCGGTCGTTCGTGCCGTAGGCGTGCCTCGATTCCTGCGAACGGGCGCGGCCGGGATTGAAGCGGGGCGAGCGGGGATGTCCAAGCAGATCGACCTGAAATCATAGTCCAGGCTGATCGTCTGCCCCGGGTGCAGTCCCGCGAACGCGAACGTCATGTTTTGACGCAGATTCTGCAGACTGCGCGGATTCTGAGGCAACGGGCCTGCTCGCAAGAAAAAAGCGTGGTATCAAAGTTGAACCGGGTATAATTTTGCACTGAACCGCGAGGTCCTGCTTCGCGTGATCACCCACAACCTGATGATAATCAGGTGTCTGTCTGGGTCTTTTCAACAGAGCAGGGCATTGTACGGTGATTGGGGACAGCAGGGCTGCAGGAACAGCCCCATTGCCAGGCACCGCCAAATCACCCGGAGGAATCATGACCACGACTCTGCGAATGGAGACGTTCACCATGCCGGCGGCCTCGCTCGGCCCCGACAACCCGCTGCCGGCCTTGGGCGGGTGTCTTCCGTATCGCGTGCAGAGCCGCTACGACCGCAACCGGAAGCCGCGCGGGTTCAAGGTGGCCGTCCTTGAGAACGAAATCCTGCGGGCGACGTTCCTGCTCGAACTCGGAGCCCGTCTGTGGTCGTTGATCCACAAACCGTCCGGCCGGGAATTGCTGTACTGCAACCCGGTGTTCCAGCCTGGGGCGCTGGCCTGCTGCAATGCCTGGTACAGCGGAGGCATTGAGTGGAACTACTGCACGGGCGGCCACACTCCGCTCACCTGCTCGCCGCTTTTCGCGGCGCGCGTCCGCGGGGACGACGGCTCGCCCGTTCTGCGGCTCTACGAATTCGAGCGTGCGCTTCAGGTTCCTTACCAGATGGACTTCTCGTTGCCGGAGGGCTCGCCATGGCTCTTTGCACGTGTGCGGCTGACGAACCCGCACGACCGGGAACTACAGATGTACTGGTGGTCTAACATTGCCGTGAAAGAGTCACCCGGCCTGCGTGTCCTGGCTCCCGCCGACGGAGCCCTCAAGTACAACTACCAGGCGAAAGAACTGCGGCGGATACCGATGCCGTACGACGACGGCGTCCGCGACGCTTCGTATCCCTGCAACCTGCCGGGAGCCACGGACTATTTCTTCGACATCCCCGAGAACCAGCGTCCCTGGGAGGCCACGCTGGAGAAGGACGGGAGGGGCCTGATCTACGCCTCGACGTCCCGGTTGCGCGGCCGCAAGCTGTTTCTCTGGGGCATGAGTGTGGGTGGCCGGCATTGGCAGGAGTTTCTGTCCATACCTGGTCATCCGTACATCGAGATCCAGGGCGGCGTGGAGCAGACGCAAGGCCACAAGTTCCCGATGGCGGGAAAGAGCGAGTGCACATGGATGGAAGTCTACGGGCTGATGGAAGCGGATCCGAAGCGCGCTCACGGCAAAGACTGGGATGCCGCGTGGCGCGACATCGACGCCCGGCTCGAACGATCTCTGCCGGCGGAACAGGTGGAGCGGATGCTGGTGGATACGGCGGCTCAGGCCGGCCGCGCGCCCGAGGAAGTTCTGTTCCGCGGCAGCGGCTGGGGTGCGCTGGAGAACGAGCGGCGGCGCCATGCGGGCGAGCCGCCGATGTGCTCTCAGGCGCTGGTGTTCGACGAGGCCTCGCTGGGAAAAGACCAGGAGCCCTGGCTCTCTCTCCTGCGGACCGGGGCCTTTCCCGAGGCGGACGAACCGGTTTCATGGATGACGCAGGCCGAGTGGCTTGCACTGCTGGAGAACTCGCGCGACAAGCACTGGCTCAGTTGGCTCCATCTGGGCGTCATGTACTATCAGGCCCATGACAAGGCGAAAGCCCAACAGGCGTGGGAACAATCGCTGTCCTTGCGCCCTTCGTCGTGGGCGCTTCGAAACCTGGGGGTGGCGGAACGCCGGGAGAAGCACATGGCGGAAGGGGCCGAACTCTTGCTGAAGGCCTACCGAATGCTGCCGGCGCTGGATCCTCTGGCCGCCGAATGCTGCCAGGCACTGATCGACGCGGGACGCTTCGCCGAGGTCCTGAGCCTGCTCAATGAGATGCCGCCGGAAGTGCGGAGGGTCGGCCGCATCCGCGTGCTGGAGGCACGAGCGGCTCTGAAGATCGGCGACTTGGCCCATGCGGAGAAGATCCTGTTGGACAAGGACCTGGTCGTGCCGGACATACGCGAAGGCGAACTGATGCTGTCGGACACCTGGTACGGCCTGCAGGCACAGCGGGCCGCTATGGAGACAGGCGTGCCGGTTGACGATGCGTTGCTCGCACGCGTACGGAAAGAATGTCCGCCTCCGAAAAACCTGGACTTCCGGATGGCACAAGCGTAGTGGGGTCCGGTATCCGCGTCCTCCGGTCGCAGGCGGATGTTTTGACGCAGGTTTTTCGGACTACGCGGATTCTGAGGGAACGGGCCTGCTCGCAAGAAAAAAGCGTGGTGTCAAAGTTGAACCGGGTATAATCTTGTAGATAGCGGTCGGACAACCGCGCCTGACCCCGAGGAGCTGTTTCAGGACGTGTGTCAATTGCGTGGCACGGGCGTCCCGCCCGTGAAACGAACACGGCCAGAACGGCCGTGCCACAGTCGGGAAACGGCTTCCACGTCGGGCGATTGAGTCGGCAGCCGGAGGGGATTGCGTGAAACCCGTCCCGCCCGTTTTCGAGGCGCTCGAGGCCCGGTGTCTCCTGAACGCGAACTGGACCGTCCTGGTCTACGTGGACGGCGACAACAACCTGGAAGGCGCGGCTATCGCCGATGTGAACGAGATGGAAGCGGCGGGTTCCACTGCATCCGTCAACTTCGTGGTTCAGATGGACCGCATCAGCGGGTACGACAACTCGAACGGGAACTGGACCGACACCCAGCGCGGTCTCATCGCTAAGGACCAGAACACGTCGTCGATCGGGACGCCGTTCACGAGCATCGGCGAGGTGAACATGGGCGATCCGGCGACGTTGACGAGCTTCATTCTGTGGGGCACGTCCACCTATCCGGCCGATCACTATGCCCTTGTCTTGTGGGACCACGGCGGCGGGACGAGCGGCGTCTGCTGGGACGATACGAGCAATGACAACCTGACCGTGGCCGAAGTGGGGCAGGCGCTGGCCGCGGCGGGCGTTCACATCGACCTGATCGGCTTCGACGCCTGCCTCATGGCGATGCTTGAGCAGGCTTACGAGATCCGGAACTACGCGGATGTCATGGTCGGGTCCGAACAGACGGAGCCCTGGGACGGCTGGCCTTACAATACGATCGCGGCTGATCTCACGGCGGACCCGACGCAGTCCGCCGCCACCTTGGCCGGTTCGATTGTGACCCGGTACGGCCAGTCCTATCACGGGGCCGAGACGATGAGCGCCGTGGATATGACGGCCATCGGCAACCTAGCGCAGAGCCTGGACGCTTTTGCGGGGGCCGTGCTGGCGGCCGACACGGACTGGGCTGCGATCAGCGCGGCCCGGACGGCGGCTCGCTACTACACCGAGCCGGACTTCCGCGACCTGGGCACGTTTATCAGCGGCGTCGCCGGGTCGGCCGCGGACCCGGGCATTCGTGCCGCCGCGCAGGCCGCTCAGGCCGCCTACAATTCGGCGGTGATTGCCAATCACAGCAGCGTGTCGAACGCGGCGACGGGGCTGTCAATCTATCTTCCGGCACAGGGCGGCAGCGTCTCCAGCTCGTACGCGGCTTCGAACTTCGGCCTGCTGGCGGACACGCAGTGGCGGCAGTTCTTGTCTGCTTTCGTCAACAGCAGCGGCAGCACGGGGGTCGACAGCGACGGCCGGATTTCGAGCGCCGGGCCGGCCGGCTCTCTGCCCGCGACGATCACCGGCAACATCGGCCTCGACGGCGCTCAGAACGTTGGCGGGAAGGACGTTGATTTCTACTCGGTGTCCGTAACGGCGGGGCAGACTGTGGGTTTTGACATTGACGCCAAAGAGACCGGCGGGTCGCTGGACTCCATTCTGCGGCTGTTCGACGGGAGCGGCACGCAGCTTGCCGTGAACGACGACGCCCATGACCCGGACACCAATGTGTCTTCCTATGACTCTTACCTCGAGTACGCCTTCAACAAGTCGGGGACGTATTACATCGCCGTGAGCGGGTATAACAACTCCGCCTACGATCCGTGGGCGGCGGGGAGCGGGTCCGCGGGCAGCACAGGCGCGTACACGCTCCTTATCCGGCGTCTTGCGGGCGGCGCAGACACGAACGGAACGATCCCGTCGTCCGTGCAGCTTGGGTCGTCGCCCGTCGCCTATTCCGCTGCGATCGGCGATGAGGCCGTGGGCAGCAAGGACGTTGATTTCTATGCCATCGACGTGGAGAGCAACCAGCCGCTGGTCATCACGGTGGACCCCGAGGGAAGCGGGCTGGATGGGTACTTGCGGCTGTTCAACAGCGCCGGGACTCAGCTCGCCGCCGGCGCAGGCCCGATCCCTCAGATCGACTACGACTTTTCCCCGGCGGGCGCGGGGACGTACTACGTGGCCGTCTCCGGCTCGCCCAACACGTCGTACAATCCCTTCACGGGGGCGGACGTGACGGCCGGGTCGACGGGCAGCTACACGATCAGTGTCGCCGGGTCCAGCGTGACCCTGGACTTCAACGGCACAATCCCGCGCGCGACTGCGCTGGGCGGGCTCCCCGCTGAGGTATCGGCCGCCATCGGCGACGAACCGGCGGGAGGGGTCGATGTCGACTTCTACCGGTTTTCGGCTTCCGCGGGGCAGACGATCGGGTTTGACATCGACGCGGCGGAACAAGGCTCCGGCCTGGACGCCGAGATACAGTTGTTCAACGCCTCCGGCCAGAAGCTGGCGTCGTCTGACAACGG
This sequence comes from uncultured Planctomycetota bacterium, assembly GCA_964466285.1. Lineage (GTDB taxonomy): Bacteria > Planctomycetota > PUPC01 > PUPC01 > PUPC01 > CAYXNI01. The sequence continues at coordinate 13,792 of CAYXNI010000025.1, forward strand.
CACGGATC
>CAYXNI010000026.1:0-13524 GCA_964466285.1 uncultured Planctomycetota bacterium
TGAACTGGACCCGCTGGTATTCGGCGAAGTCGGTCACGGCCTGCTCGTTAATCAGGCCCAGGGGGGTGGTGAAGCAGGAGAGGCTGGGGGCCACACAGTTGTCCCGGACGGTCATGCCGAGGAAGAGGCCCTGCTCTTTGCGGTCTTCGGTGAGATAGGCCAAACGGTGCCGGATGGCATCGTGGGGGCTGCGTATCCGAACCGGCTGCTCGTCGAGGCAGATCCTTCCGGTTTCGAGGGGTTCCACGCCAAAGAGGGCGCGGGCGAACTCCGTGCGGCCGGCGCCGGCCAAGCCGGCCAGGCCCAGGATCTCGCCGCGGCGCAGGGCGAAGGAGATATCGGAGAAAGCGCCTTCCCGGCCGGCGGACTCGACTCGAAGGAACTCTTCTCCGATAGGGGTGGCGCGGGAACCGTACATGTCGGCGACCTCGCGTCCTACCATGCGGCGCACCAGTTCCTCCTCGCTCACACCGGCCACCGGGCAGGTCATCACGAGCTGCCCGTCTCGCAGAACGGTGACGCGATCCGCCAGATGGAAGATCTCGGAGAGGTGGTGCGTGATGTAAACACAGGACACGCCCTGTGCCTTCAGGCGAAGGAGGTTGCGGAAAAGCACCTCGCTCTCGCGGGTGGTGAGCGAGGAAGTGGGTTCGTCGAGAATCAGAACGAAGGGTTGCACCGAGAAAGCCTTCAGGATTTCCACAACCTGCCGCTGGCCTGCGGAGAGATGACCGACCAACACGCGCGGGTCGACGCTCATCTCGAAGAGGTCGAGCAGCCCCCGCGTCTGCGCGTATAGGCTGTCCCAATCCACCAGCTTGAGGCGTCCCACGGGCTGGCGGTTGGCATAGATGTTCTCCGCCACGGAAAGGTTCTCCGACAAGCTCAGTTCCTGGAACACCACGCTGATGCCCAGCCGGGAGGCGGCGTGAGGATCCGCGAAAGCCACAGGCTGTCCGCGGAGGACGATCTCGCCGGAATCGGGCTGGTGTACGCCGGCCAGTGTGTGCATGAGCGTACTCTTGCCCGCGCCATTCTCGCCCACCAGCGCGTGTATCTCGCCCGGGAGCAGATCGAAGCTCACGTCGTCGAGAGCGCGCACGCCGGGGAAGGTCTTGACCAGGCCGCGAACGGCGAGCAGGGGCGCGAGAGTTCGGGCTTCCGTGGCCATCTATTTTCTCAGGAAATGCTTGTAGTTCTTCTCATCCACGATCACGACGCCTGTGTCTACTACGGCCGGGGCGCCCGAGATCCCCGCTTTGTCGTTGTCGGAGGTGATAGGGATCTTATGGTGCTGGAGGTTGAAAAGGATCTGCGTGGCATAGAAAGGCATGAGAGCCGTCTGCTGGACCACAGAGGCGCTGATCACGCCCTTGCCGATCAGGTCCAGCACTTCGTTGCCGCGGTCCATCGCGACGATCTTCACCTTTCCGGCCAGCTTCGCCTCCTGCACCGCCACGGCCGCGCCGTTGCCCCCTACGGCCTCGACGCAACCGATCGCCGCGAGATCAGGGGTCTTGCTCAGAACGGCGCCGGCCACCTGTGCCGCGATCACGGCGTCGGCCTGGGTGTCTACGATCTGGACAATCTGGATCCCGGGAAAGCGGGCCAGGGCGTCCTTGTAGCCGCGGATGCGCTCGTCCAGATTCGACTGACCGACCTTGGTCATGAGGGCTACCTTGCCCTTCCCGCCGATCAACTCGGCCAGCTTCCTGCCGCCTTCGTATCCGGCCTGGTAATTGCCCGTTCCCACAAAGGCCACCCGCCTGGAGTTGGGCAGATCGGCATCCACGGTCACGACGGGAATGCCCATTCCCACGGCTTTGTTGATGATGGGCTCGAGAACCGGCTCAAAGCCCACGACCACCACTCCCTTGAGGCCCTTTTTCGCAAGCGTCTGCTCGAACGCCGTGATCATGGCCGGCATGTCGTATTCGGCGGGTCCCACATACTCCGTGCGGACGCCCAGGGCTTCGCCGGCCTGCTGCATGCCGAGCTTATGGTCGTAGAAGTAGTCCAACCCACCGAGGGCGGACACCTCGACGTAGAGTTCATCGGCGTAGGAAGCCTTTGCGGCGGCCGGGGCCGCGGCTCTCTCGACATGGCCACTTCTTTTCGCGATGCTGGTTGCCACCATCAGCAAGGCAAGGATCACGACGGGGATGATTAACTTCTTCATAGTCATAGTCCTAGAAACTTGGAACGGCAGGTCAATGGGGGCGGGGCGCGACAAACCGCCCCGGTCCTAACCGGAGCCTTCCAAGGGCTCCATTGTGTTCCGTTCCGGCCTGAAACCAACCACACGCTGAACCCGCGCAGGGATCGTAACCCTCCCCTCGAGCCCTTGTCAAGCGGAAAATCGGCCGAAGGGGTCGACCGCCTTGACGTTCAGCGATGGAAAGAGTATGTTACGGGCAGGCCGAAACTTGGAACGGCCTTACACGTCCGAGGCCATTACAGCGGTCCCAAGTCTTTGACGACATGCGCGTGTTTGAGGCGGGAGAATAACGGAGGTTCAGAAATGAGAACTGTGTTGAGAATGTCGGTCTCCTTCTTTGCCCTGATGGGTATGTTGTCCTTTTCATTACCGGCGCTGGCCCACGTGAGCCTGGGGACGGGCAACGCCAGCCTGATCGGCGGCGACCTGTCGGACCCGACCGATACCGTTGAGCTGTCCGTCGATCCGGGACAGGGCAAGCCGGAAGAGGAGATGCTCCCCAAGAATGCCACATGGGTGAAGATAACCTGTGCCCCGGTCTCCGGACCCTATGCGCTGCCGCATCAGCGCCACCCCTATCAGAGTTGGGTGGGCGCGCCGGCGGCGGGCATCTTCATGAACAAGCCCGAACAGACGAAGTGGTATGTGGATTTCAAGGAAGGCGGCTACGGCGGCCCCTCGAAGGAGGATCCTTATTTCTGCGCCATCGAACTGAAGGATGCTTTCACCCTCACTCATTTCACAATCACAACGGGCGGCCCTGACGTCCCTGACCGTGACCCGAAGGAATGGGCTATCCAAGGTTCCAACACCGGCGCGGAAGATGACTGGACGGATATTTACGTCTGCAACGCCAAGGATCGCAGCGGAAGCCCATTCCAGCCGGGCTCGCGGTTCGAGACATTCCTGTTCACGTCGTTCGATTCAGCCAGCCTCGCCAAATCCGTCACGCCTGCCGACGCCAAGAAGCTACAAGACAAGCTGAAGGACAAGAAGATCGTGAAAGCCGACTTCACCCGCCCGGCCAAGGCTTTCACGCACTTCCGAGTCGCCATTTACTCCTGCTTCAATCCGAGCGCGGTTAATTGGATCTATCGCACTTCCAACAGTTTTTATCTGGGCCAGCTTGAGCTCTTTGGCGTGCAGGGAGTGAAGGAGAAGGCGCCGCCCAAGGTCGTGAAAGAGGAGCCGGTCACACCGCCGCCGGTTGACGCGCCATTCATGATTACGTACTGGTGCGGGCCATCGAAGAAAGACACGACGCTTGAACGCTACAAGGAACTCGCCGATTGCGGTTTCAACGTGGCGTTCGCCGCCATCGATAATCTATGGGAGAAGGCATCAAAGGAGCAAGACGATCACAACAAGAAGGTCCTGGATCTCTGTCAGCAGGTGGGCATGAAAGCCTTCATCTGGGACGGCAATCTCGCGGGCATTGGCAAATGGGACGAGGCACCCAAACCCGAGGATATCCCGCAGATCGAGAAGACCCTGGACGGAATGATCGCCCGGTATTCATCCCATCCGGCGTTTCTTGGATTCATCCTCGGGGACGAAATGGGCGCTGCAGTGCACCCGAAGCTTGGCTACGTCACGCAATACCTGTTGAAGAAAGATCCGAAACATGTGCCTTATTACAACGAGTTGCCCAACTACGCCAGCACCCCCAAGCGCCACGAAAGGGAGACCGCAGCCTTCTTAAAAACGGTCAAGCCCGCGTTCTACAGTTGGGACGCTTACTGGCAGATGTTTGAGGGCGGCGATGAGCGCTACTATTGGGATAATCTGGAGGTCGTGCGGCGGCTATGCCTGAAAGCAAAAACCCCTTACACCCAGATCATCGTGTCCATCGAACACATGGGCTACCGCGCGTGCAGTGAGGGGGATCTGCGCTGGCAGGTTTGGACGTCGCTCGCCTACGGCACGAGGGGCATCACGTATTTCACCTATTGCCACGTGCCGGGCATGGCTTGGGGCGATGCGCCGGGCTTCCTAGACAAGCAAGGCAATCGCTCTTTCAATTGGATCAACGGCCAGAAGATCAACCGCCGTATCGGCAAGCTCGGCCCCACGCTGGTCAAACTGACCTCCACCGGTGTCTACAACACCGACCCGCTGCCGATTGGGACCATCCCGCTGTTGCCTGAAGCCCCGGTCAAGAAGATCGAAGGCGGCTCGATGGTGGTCGGCTGCTTCAAGGATCCCGCCGGCAAGGTCTACATCCTGCCGGTAAACCGGAACATGCGGGACGCGGTTACCTTCAAACTGACGCTGGACGACAAGACCGTATCGACGTCGGAAGTTTCACAGGAAACCGGCGAACTGCTCGCTGCGGCACCTCTGAAGGACAAGGTTCTGGAAGTGAAGCTGGAAGCCGGCGAAGGCAGGTTGTTCCTGCTGAACAGTAAGTAATAACGAAAGGAAAGAAGATGCAACAACCAGTCAGTAGAAGTTCACGCGTAAACCGGACGACTCGGTTCTTGACGGTCGGCTGTACCATCGTGACGAGCCTGATGTTCGTCGCGATGTCGACGAGTTCGACTGGTGCAGAACAAGAAGCAGCGCAACCGGCGAACTCAGCGAGTGTCGAGTTGAATTTGGATGTCAGCGCCGCGGTAGTGCTCGATAAGGAAGTCAATGGCATGCCTGCCGGGACCAGGCTGATCTCAACACGCAGCTTCTATGAGTACTCGTTGGCTCCGGTCGTTGATGGGATCAAGAAGCGCAAAGAACTCGGCTGGCAGGAATGCTCGTGGGCGTCTGAGGACAACGAAGCAGCGCACGGAATCGAGATTCAGTTCGGCAAGCCACAACAGGGCGGCCGATTCCAGGTGACCTGGGCGTATGACATCCACAATGCTGATAATGGCAAATGGTGGATCTCGCGCAACTACGTCATCCAAGTCAAAGAAAAGGCTGCCGATGCCTGGAAGACGGTCATAACGGTGAAGAACAATCAATCCGCAGTTGGCAGCTACCCATTGCCGAAGGAGGCGATTGGTTACCTCCGGATCTACCAGCTCCCCTTGGGCGGCCATATGGATCGGCCTAACATCATGTGGATCGGCCAGGTCGAATTGGCTGAATAGGATTGCCGTATTCCGGCCTTGAGCTAACCTCACACAGGAGTCACCATGATCGAGCATAACAAATCCACAGACCGGAATATTTCCAGACAGTAGGGAGTTGGCAGAGGAGCGCAAATGAGATCAGCATGGAAAATGTTGGTTTGCTTCTTTACCCTGATGGGCATGTTGGCCTTCTCATGGCCGGCCTTGGGGCATATGAGCCTGGGCACGGGCAACGCCAGCCTGCTCGGTGGTGACTTGACCGACCCGACGGACACTGTCGAGTTGTCAGCGGACCCGGGACAGGGACTGCCGGAAGAGAAGATGATTCCCAAGAACGCCACGTGGGTGAAGATAACCTGCTATCCGGTCACCGGGCCCTACGCGATTCCGCATCAGCGTCACCCCTATCAGAGTTGGGTGGGCGCGCCGGCGGCGGGCATCTTCATGAACAAGCCCGAACAGACGAAGTGGTATGTGGATTTCAAGGAAGGCGGCTACGGCGGCCCCTCGAAGGAGGATCCTTATTTCTGCGCCATCGAACTGAAGGATGCTTTCACCCTCACTCATTTCACAATCACAACGGGCGGCCCTGACGTCCCTGACCGTGACCCGAAGGAATGGGCTATCCAAGGTTCCAACACCGGCGCGGAAGATGACTGGACGGATATTTACGTCTGCAACGCCAAGGATCGCAGCGGAAGCCCATTCCAGCCGGGCTCGCGGTTCGAGACATTCCTGTTCACGTCGTTCGATTCAGCCAGCCTCGCCAAATCCGTCACGCCTGCCGACGCCAAGAAGCTACAAGACAAGCTGAAGGACAAGAAGATCGTGAAAGCCGACTTCACCCGCCCGGCCAAGGCTTTCACGCACTTCCGAGTCGCCATTTACTCCTGCTTCAATCCGAGCGCGGTTAATTGGATCTATCGCACTTCCAACAGTTTTTATCTGGGTCAGCTTGAGCTGTTTGGCGTGCAAGGTGTGAAAGAGAAGGCGGCGCCCAAGGTCGTGAAAGCGGAAGAGCCTGCCAAGCCGCCGGTGTATGACGCCCCGTTCTTCATCTGGTATTGGTGCGGACCGAAGATGGCAGATATGACCCTCGAACGCATGAAGGAAATCGCCGATTGCGGTTTTACTGCGGCATATCCCGAAGGGCACATCATGGACGAAGCCCTCACCCTCAAGTACCTGGATATGTGCCAACAGGCGGGAATCAAGGGCATTATCTGGGACACGAGGTACACCACGGGCGACGCCAAGGCGCCCACGCCCGAAGTCATGGCAAAGTTGGAGAAGGGCGTGGATGCCGTCGCCGCCGCGTACGCTTCGCATCCGGCCCTGCTGGGCTATTATATCGCTGACGAGCCGGGGAGCGGTTCATTCCCCATGCTGGGCGCCATCACCCAGACCCTTCTGAAGAAGGATCCGAACCACCTGCCGTACATCAATCTCCTGCCCAGCTACGCCTTCGGCAACCCCAGGAGCTACGAGCGGTATATTGCAGACTACCTGAAGACGGTCAAACCGGCCATGCTGAGCTGGGACCATTACTGGCAGATGTTCGAAGGCGGCGACGACCGCTACTACTGGGAGAACCTGGAGATCGTCCGGCGGAATTGCCTGAAGGCGAAAGTCCCGTACAACCAGATCATCGTATCCCTGAAACACATGGGCTACCGCGAGTGCAGCGAGGCGGATCTGCGTTGGCAGGTTTGGACGTCGATCGCCTACGGTTCGCGCGGGATCCAGTACTTCACCTATTGCCACGTGCCGGGAATGGCATGGGGCGATGCGCCGGGCCTGTTGACCAAGGACATGAAGCGCGATGTGAAGTGGTACTACGCCCAGAAGATCAACCGGCGCATCGGCAAGCTGGGGCCCACGCTGGTCAAGCTGACCTCGACGGGCGTCTACTGCACTGATCCGCTGCCGATCGGGACGATCCCGCTGTTGCCTGAAGCCCCGGTCAAGAAGGCCGACGGCGGGGCAATGGTGATCGGCTGTTTCCAGGATGCCGCGGGCAAGGTCTACATCCTGCCGGTCAACCGGTCCTTACACGACAAGATCACGGCCAAGCTGACGCTGGATGAGAAGTTTCTCTCGGCTTCGGAGATTTCGCAGGAAACAGGCGAGCCGCTCCAGGCCGTGAGTGTGTCGCAGAAAACCCTCGACGTCTCCCTGGAGGCCGGGGAGGGGCGGCTGTACCTGCTCAACCGGAAGAAGTGATCCGCAGCGGAACTTGCGAAGGACAGCACAGTTTTCCTGTTGCGGTGTTGGTTCGCCCCTTGGAAACTGTACATTCGTTATGAGAGAACCCAATGGACTTCCGGCCCAAGGTAGAGCCTTGGGAACTTCTCCATTGCCTTACCTGGTTTCAGCGTCTTCTCCCCGGCCAGATATACCCACCCGCCTCTTCCCGTGGCTTCGAAATACCCCCGGATGCGCCGGAGATGCCTTCTCAGATGGCTATCTGATGTCTGGAAATGGGCCGAAGCGGCCCGGGTGGAGGTCACACAACCGAATAGGAGTCATTGCATGACGAACGAGAGCGATGTGCAAGTCATGGCCGAGGGGCGCAAGCTGGTCTACAGGGATGGCGGACAGACGATAACTATTCAAGCGTGGGGTCGGGACGGCCTCCGTGTACGGGTCACCCCCAAAGGAGGCGGACAGACCTCGGACTGGGCGCTGGATATACCTCTTGAAACTGAAGGAAAGATAGAAATCTCCCCTAAGGAATCCACGCTCAGAAACGGAAAGATTTCCGTTCGGCTTCGCGATGTTTATACTCAGAAGGGGCATCTGGAGTTCTTCCGGCATAGCGGCGGCCAAAAGATCCCCATCCTGAGTGAGTACGACTATGGCGTTTGGGCCCACAACCCCGGTACGCGCACGTTCAAGCCGGTGGGCGATGGTCTCTTCCATTCCGAACTGCATTTCGCGGCACGAGACGGCGAACGCTTCTACGGCATGGGCGAGAACGCCACGGGAAGGGTCAATCTGAAAGGCAGCGTGATTGATCTCTACCAGCGGCATGTCAAAGCGGTCGTCCCCTTCGTAGTCTCAAGCGAGGGCTATGGATTTCTATGGAACAATCCGTCGCTGGGCAGGGTCGAGTTCGGCAACAACCGGACGCGCTGGATTTCATATGGCTGCAAGCAAATGGACTACTTCATTACGGCGGGAGACACCTACGCCGAGATCATGGAACATTACGCCGATGCCACCGGACATGCGCCGGCCTTTCCGTACTGGGCGTCCGGGTTCTGGCAGTGCAAGCTCCGCTACGAAACACAGGAAGAGTTTCTGAATGCGGCGCGGGAATTCAAGCGGCGCGGCCTGCCCCTGTCGGTGCTCGTGATCGATTTCCTGCATTGGGACATAATCGGCAACTGGAAGCTGGATCCCAGGTTCTGGCCCGATCCCAGGGCCATGGTCAAGGAGATGAACGAGTTGGGCGTGCGCATCATGATCTCGCCATGGATCCTGGTGAACGAGAAGAGCGAAAACTTCGCCTATATGAAAGAGCATGGCCTGTTCACCGGCTCCATTGGCGGAAAGAAGGACACCGTCGAGTTCGGCGGGCCGGTATACCAATACGACCCGACCAATCCCGAAGCTGCCGCGTACCTGTGGAGCAAGTGGAAGGCGAATTACTTCGATCTTGGCATACGCACGTTCTGGCTGGATCCTTGTGATGACTGCCACGAGATCGAAGACTACGATCAAGTCTTGTTTCACATTGGCCCGGCCAGGGAATCGCATTCCTTCTTCGTCGTGGCCCATCAGAAGAACGTCTACGAGGGATTACTTGCCGCCGGCGAGAAAGAGGTGGTGACCATCTGCCGCAATGCCTGGGCGGGCAGTCAGCGTTACGGAGCTTGTCCCTGCCCCCATGACATCCTTTCCTCCTTTGAGCACCTGGAAGAATACATGAAGGTGGGCCTCAATGTGATGATGAGTGGCATCCCGTGGTGGAACTGCGACATCGGTGGATTTGTCACCCACGACAACGAGAGCCCGCGCTTTCACGAGTTGATGGTGCGCTGGTATCAGTGGGGTGTTTTCATGCCCGTCTTCCGAACACACGGCTGCCGGAAGAACAATGAACCTTGGACCGTCGGCGGAGATTCCTATCGGCACATCCGGGCGGCCATCCTACTGCGTGAGCATCTGCGCCCATATGTCATGGAACAGATGGAATTGGCGTCGGAGAAGGGCCTGCCGCCCATGCGGCCGGTGTTCTTCGACTTCCCGAACGATCCCCAAGCCGCGGAGGTGGAAGACCAGTTCCTCTTTGGCCCCGACATCCTGGTGGCGCCCATAACCAAGTATGAGCAGCGCAGCCGGGACGTGTATCTACCCGCAGGCGTTGAATGGACCGATGCCTGGACCGGCAAGAAGCTGGCGGGAGGACAGGTTGTCAAGGCAGACGCACCGCTTGAACATATTCCTGTGTATCTGCGCGGCGCCAAACCCGAACTGATCGAACTGTTCGGCGGTCTTTACGAAAGGTGAATCGCCGAACAGTACGGTGGACACGTACGGCGAATCCGGGGCGGCTTCACCGCCGGTCGACGCAGACATTCGTCAACAAGGAGTAAAGACAAATGGGAAACAACGGCACAGCGATACCTTTGGACGTGAAGGCCCCCGCGCCATTCGGCGCTATTCCATCAGAACGCCAGTTGCGGTGGCATGAGATGGAGTACTATGGCTTTCTCCACTTCACCGTCAACACGTTTACCGACAAGGAATGGGGGTTCGGTGACGAGTCCCCATCCGTGTTCGCCCCGACGGCATTCGATCCCGCCCAAATTGTGGAAACTGCCGCCAAAGGCGGCATGGCGGGGTTGATCTTGACTTGCAAGCACCATGACGGGTTCTGTCTCTGGCCTTCGCGCTTCACGGAGCACTCCGTCAAGAACAGCCCCTGGCGGGGAGGACAGGGCGACGTGGTGCGGGACATTGCACAAGCCTGTGAATCACGCGGGTTGAAGTTCGGCGTCTATCTCTCCCCTTGGGATCGCAACCACGCGGAATACGGACGGCCTGCTTACGTCCGCTACTACCGCGACCAGCTGCGGGAATTGCTGACCAATTACGGACCTGTCTTCGAGGTCTGGTTCGACGGGGCCAACGGTGGAGATGGTTTTTACGGCGGATCACGCGAACGAAGGGAAATCGACCGGCGCACCTACTACGACTGGGAAACTACATGGCGGATTGTGCGTGAACTTCAGCCGCACGCCTGCATGTTCAGTGACGCCGGACCTGATGTCCGCTGGGTCGGCAACGAGGAAGGCATAGCGGGCGATCCCTGCTGGCACACGATTGACCGCGAGCGGTCCGTCCCCGGAGACGCCGATACCAGGTTGCTGAACGCCGGTCAGCGTTCCGGATCCCACTGGCTTCCGGCTGAGTGCGATGTCTCCATCCGTCCAGGATGGTTCTATCATGCGGCCCAGGACGACAAGGTCCGCTCGCCCGAGAACCTGCTCGACCTGTATTTCAAGTCGGTCGGGCGCGGAGCGTCCTTTCTTCTGAATCTGCCGCCGGACACTCGAGGGCAGCTCCATGAACAGGATGTCCGTTCCCTGCTGGGTTTCCGGAATCGGCTGGCGGAGATCTTCGGCACTGACTTGGCAAAGCACGGCCGTGCCATGGCCGACAACGTCCGCGGAAACAATCCCGTCTTCAGTCCAGACAACCTGCTTGACGGCAACCCCGGCACATACTGGTCGACAGATGACGGGGTGACGAGGGCCGAGGTGGTCTTGGAGTTCCCAGCGCCGGTCTCCTTCAATGTCGTCAGGCTCCGGGAATTTCTGCCTCTTGGACAACGCGCGGAACGCTTTGCGCTCGACGTGGACCGGAACGGTCAATGGGAGGAATACGCGCAAGGGACCGCCATCGGGAATCGGCGTCTTGTTCGGGGGACGACTTGCACTACGAATAGAGTGCGCTTGCGGATTTGTGAAGGTCCCGTGTGCCCGGCCATTTCGGAGATGGCCGTCTTTCTTGATCCGAAGACGCCGAACGACCCGGATGCAAGCGACAGCAGATAGCCGCACCTGATGCGCAGCGTTCGGGCAATGACGAAGAACGACATCGGAGAACGGACATGCTGAATATGAAGGATGTCGTAATTGTGCGGGAACTGGCCGCGCGCGTGTCGGAAATTGCCGCGCTGCCGGTGCAGGAAGAAAAGCGGGAGCTGTGGCGCAAGCTCAATGCGCTGAAACCGGCACGTGCCATGGTGATGATTGACCAGGTCTGCTGGAATGAGATGAACACCGGTGGTGAGCTCACCTTGCGGTGCACTGACGAGGAGTGCCGCGGGTACGAGGAGCGCCTCCGGGGCACGTTCTTCCAGTGGCGGCATTTCCCCGTGGACATGGTAGTCGAATCCTTCGTGCAGGTGCCCAAGGCCATCCGCAACAGCGGCTTCGGCATCGTGGTGCGGGAGGAGACCGCCGTGAGCGACCCGACCAATGCGGTCGTGGGCCACAAGTACGAGAACCAGTTCCAGACCGAAGCCGATCTGGAGAAGATTCGCATGCCGCAGATCAGCCACGACCTGGCCGAGACCGAACGCCGTCTGGCCGTCGCCCACGAGCTTTTCGACGGGCTGCTGGAGGTGCGGCCGTGGGGAGCCGACCCTTACCTGTCGCTGTGGGATCCCATCTCCACGTGGATGGGGGTCGAGAACGCGCTGTATGCCCTGGTGGACAAGCCCGATTTCATGCACCGCCTGCTGGCGCGGTTGACGAACGGCTACCTGAGCATGCTCGACCAGTTGGAGGAACAAGGGCTGCTGTGCGAACCCCAGAGCCTGATCCACTGCACGGGCGCCTACACGGACGAGCTGCCCGCCCCGGGCTACAACCCGCAAGCGCCACGCACGAAGGATCTCTGGATGTTCGGACTGGCCCAGATGCTCTCCACGGTTTCACCTCAGATGTTCAAGGAGTTCGAGGTGGACTACGCCAGCCGCATCTGCGAGCGGTTCGGCCTGGTGTACTACGGCTGTTGCGATCCGCTCGACGGCAAAATGGCCGAGGTGCGCATGATCCCGAACGTGCGCAAGGTCTCCATGAGCCCGTGGGTCAACCAAGACCGCGGCGCGGCGGAAATCGGCGGCGAGTTCGTCTACTCCCGCAAGCCGAGCCCGGCCTTGCTGGCGACGGACCACTTCCGCCCGGACCAAATCCGGGCGGACCTGACTGCGACTCGGAAGATCTGCGACAAGAACGGGTGTCCGCTGGAGTTTATTTTGAAGGACATCAGTACGGTGCGTTATGAGCCGGAGCGCCTCTTCGAGTGGGCCCGCGTCGCCATGCAGGTCGCGGGCGGCTGACGCAACTCATCGAGACGAGAAAGACCGGAGCCGGACACACACAGATCACCAGCTCTTCCAGGCCGATTTTCTCCCGACGAACTTGCGGCATGGTCATTCCTCCTGTATGGGACGCCATGCCATGCATGTCGACAGGATTCTCACGGAACTTGGGTCATATCAGTCACTTCCGCACAATGAAACCGGAGCAACGCATTACAATCTTCTTCATCGTCAAACTCCTTTTCGTCTCCTGCGACTTGCGATGGCTGGCTCTGGGCGTTCCAAGACATCTGGAACAATCGACCGAGGGCAAGATCCCAAGCCGCCGCCTGCGTCTGTGGAGCTCAACTCCACAAGAGAAGGTCATCTCTGCCGCAGCTATCCTCTGGTTCGCGTGCATCAAGGCGGGTTCGGTCGAACGGCAAAGCAGACGCAGCACGCCGGTTTTCCCATGACTGCAAACCACAACCCGAGTCGTTACGAAGTTTTACATCCAATCTAACATCGGGGTCTAGTAGTGGGGCCGCCTTTTCTGTATAAGTAATGTAACAGGGAACGACATGGGGCGCTCCTGGCTGCTGGTTTCTGCGCAGAGGGAGAGGAGATAATGTCCGTGGCCGAACGCCGGCGACGCCAAGGCCAACCTGCTGAAGAACAGCGACAACCCGGCCGTGCACCTCGTGGAGGTGCGAGTATACGAGGCGGGAAGGTGACAACGCCTGCTGACAATGCCGACAAAGCCAGAATGATCCCGGTTGCCGCCCTGGTGGGCGCTCAATCCGCTGGCCAATTACTGGGACAGGATGGGAAATGGAATGTGTTACCTGGGATTGCCCTTGCCGCAGTCCGCCGTTAGGCATGCTGTGCCAGTGCACTCTAACCGTTCACATATAACC
>CAYXNI010000027.1:0-13166 GCA_964466285.1 uncultured Planctomycetota bacterium
GTCAGCAACCTGACCAAGGTGTTCGGGGACGTGGTGGCAGTGGACCGCGTCTCGTTCGAGGTCACACGGGGCGAGGTCGTGGGATTCCTCGGCTGCAACGGCGCCGGCAAGACGACCACCATGCGGATTCTGAGCGCCTTCACCGCCGCGACAAGCGGCCAGGCGTTCGTCGGCGGGCACCACGTGTTCTGGGACTCCGCCTCCGTTCGCCGCATCGTCGGCTACCTCCCGGAAAACACTCCGCTGTGCGGCGACATGCGCGTCTCGGAGTACCTCCTGTTCCGGGCGCGGCTCAAGGAGGTGCCCGCGTGCCTGAGGAAGCGGCGCGTCGCCGAATGCCTTGAACGGTGCGGCCTCGCAGATGTGCGGCACAGCGTGATCGGACACCTCTCGAAAGGCTACCGGCAGCGTGTCGGCCTGGCCGACGCACTGGCCGGAGACCCGAAGGTCCTGATCCTGGATGAGCCGACAGTGGGGCTCGACCCGATCCAGGTCCGGGGCACCCGCGAGCTCATCCGCGAGCTCGGGGAAACGCGGACCGTGCTCCTGTCGACGCACGTCCTTTCCGAGGTCGAGCTGATGTGCGGCCGCGCCATCGTGATCGACCGCGGCCGGATCATCGCCGACGCTCGCACGGACGACCTGATGGAGCAGGCGGGCGAGGGCGGGCGCCTCGAAGACGTGTTCATCCGGCTCATCGACGGAACCGCGCGGCACGGGGGGAGCACAGAGTGAGCAAGGTCTCGGTCCTGACCCGCCGCGAACTCGCCGCCTTCTTCGTCTCTCCCATCGCTTACGTCGTGCTGACCGTCTTCCTTCTGCTGGCCGGCCTGGACTTCTCCTTCAACTACTTCTCTGCCGAGTCGGAGCAGTTCGCGTACGGTGCCGTCACGGCGGTGCTCAGGGACATGGGCGTCATGCTCCTTTTCCTCGTGCCCGTCCTTACGATGCGTGTCATGTCCGAGGAGATCAACTCCGGCACGATCGAGACGTTGATGACGGCGCCCGTCTCGAACACCGCCGTCGTGACGTCGAAATTCCTCGGGTCATTCTGCTTCGTCGTTGTGATGCTGCTTCCGACGGTGGCGTTCCCCGTGATGCTCTACGCGGCGGCCGGCGAGACGAAGCCCGACACCGGCCCGATGATCTCCGGCTACTTCGGTCTCCTTTTGCTTGGGATGACGGCCGTGGCGGCGGGGGTATGCGTCTCGTCGTGCGTACGGAACCAGATTTCAGCCGCCGTCGCGACGGCGCTGCTCCTTGCTCTTCTCTGGTGGGCAGGCTCGGCCACCGGCGGACAGGCTGCCCACGGGGGCCTTCAGGCCGTCCAGTACCTCGGCATCCTCTACCACTACGAGAGCTTCGCCAAGGGGCTGATCGACACGCGCGACGTCGTCTTCTTCGTCACGGCAACGGCCCTGTTCCTGTTCGCAGCCGTCGGGATAGTCTCCGTACGGCGGTGGAGGTAGGCCATGTCGGCGAAGCCATCCGCATGGTTCCCGGTGGCCGGTTGGGCGTTGAGCCTGATCGTCGTTGCCGCGGCACTTGTCGTCGCGCCGGCCTACCTGATCCTCGATTCGCAGGCCGCCGCGCCCGCCGCGGGTTACTTCGCCGTCTCGCCCGGATGGACCCGGGAGATTCTTGCCGCCGCGCACTTCCTGTTTCTCGCCGGGCTGCTCTGGCTTGCGACGGCGTCCTCCGCTCGGGCAGTGGCCGGGCGCGTGATCGGCATCTCCATCGCGGCGGGAATCTGGGAGGTCCTCGCCTCTGCGGCCGGGATGCTCCTGAGGGAGTCCCCGCGCTTCGCACCGCCGAACATGACCGTTGCCGCGCTGGGAGCCATGCTTCTTCTGAGCGGCATCGGCCTTCGGCTGGCCTCGGCCGGGCGGACAATCAGGGGCCCAAGGACTCCCGTCGTCGTGGTCTTTGCGGCCGGCCTCGCGCTGGCCCTTGCCGCATTTGGGCTGATCGGCGTCTTCAGCGTCCGGCATTACGCGCGGGTGGATTACACCCGCTCCGGCCGCTGCTCGCTGCCGGCTGCGACGGCCGCGCTCCTGAACCGCCTGGGCAAGACGGTCAGGATCACCACGCTGTTCGTGGTTGGCAGCGAGGCGGATGATATCCTCAAGCGGGAGGTGACGGACATACTGGACGAATACGCGCGCACCTCGCCGAGGATTGAGGTGAACCACATCGACCTGCACTCCGACGTCAAGGCGAGCAAGGAACTGGCTGCGCGCCTCGCCGTCAAGGGCATCAAGCTCGAGGAGAACGCCGTCGTCTTCGAGTGTCAGGACACGGGCCGGATGCTGAAAGTGACCAGGCACGAGATGCTTCCGCCCATCGAACCGCCGCTCTCGTCCGAGGAGCTTGTCAACGCGGCGACGGGCGGGAAGCCCGTCAGCCAGTCGCCGCCCGAGTTCCGCTTTCTCGGCGACAGCGCCTTTCATCAGGCCCTGTCGATCGTCACTTCGGGCCGGCTTATCAAGCTGTATTTCGTCGTCGGCCACGGCGAAAAGCCCGCGACCGTCGGCCCGCCAGGTCCCCGAATCCCGCCCGACGTCATCGAACAGTACCGCAAGGTGTTCAGCACCGAACTCCTCCAGTCCAGCCTCAGACAGCGATACTATCGCATCGAGACGCTGAACCTGGACGAGGCCGGCGGGGGACAGAGCATCCCGGCGGATTGCGACGTCCTCGTGGTCGCGGGGCCATGGTTCCCGTACGTCGCCCAATACTGGAGCCGCCAGATGCAGCCGTTTTCGGACACGCACGCCGACCTCGTGCGCCAGTACCTCGCGCGGGGCGGCCGGGCGTTCTTCATGATCGACCCGACCGGCGCACAATACGCGCCCTGCGTCGAACCGCTGCTTTCGCTGCTTCGGGAATATGGAGTGACGGTCGATGTGAATCACTTCGTACTGGACGAGGTTCTCGACCCGCAGAAGGGCGCATTCGGGCAGGTCGTGCTGCGGACCCGCCCGTCGGAGCTGTTCGCTCCGAGCCTGGTGCGCGACTATGACGTGGCGGGTCACGATGGCCAGCGTACGCCCCAGTACCATCCCTGCATCGCGGCTATTTCGGGCGTGTCGCTGGCGGTGGGGTTCTGCGCCGAGGTCGCCACCGCCCCTGTCGAGGGCATCCGGCACAGCCGCCTGCTTCGGGCAGGCGAGAACTCGTGGCTTCAACGGGTAATGGAGCCGCTCGATACCGCTGGCAAGGAGAAGCGGCAGCGCACGCTGGCCGTCGCCGTCGAGAAGGCCGATACCGGCCAGCCGCTCATGGTCGTCCTCGGCGGGTCTACCATGTTCATTCAGCCCATAATCCGGTACAATGGAGTGGCCGAGAACCAGGAGTTCGCGGAGAAGGCGGTGGCGTGGCTGGCAGGAAGCACCGAGCAGCTTGCAGTCGTACCCAGGCAGGCTGACGCCAGCTACGGCACGGCTCGCGCGTCGGCGGTCAGGGCCGTTCGGTTCGTTTCGGTCCTGGTGATCCCGTCGGTCTTCGTGCTGATCGGCGCAATCGTGTGGCTCGGCCGCAGGAAGTAAGGCTGCGATGCGTCTCAAACCCGCGATCATCATCCTGATGGCGTTTGCCGTGGTCATTGCCGGTCTCGCGGCGCTCCTCGTGATCTACCGCGAACCGGGTCCCGGACAGGGCGGTCTCGTCAAGGGCGGCGTGGTTTTTCCTGAGCTTAAGCCGGACGAGGTCGTCCGCATCGAGTTTGCCAGTCCGAAAGGCACCATGGTTCTGGAGCGGATCGGGTCAGAGAAGTGGCGCATCGTCCGGCCCTTTGAGGGCCCTGCGTCCGGCGAGAAGGCCGACCGGCTGCTGGGCGGCTTACTGCGGCTGCAGGCGGTAAACAGCTTCGTGCCGAAGTCCATGGCCGACTATGAGCTCGACCAGCCGCGGTTCCGGGTGAGCGTGACGACGCAGAGCCACGGGGTCTTTCGCATCGCGTTCGGCACCGATGTCGCGGCGGGCGGCGCCACCGGTGACACCTATGTGGACATCTACTCGCTGGCCGAGACCGGCGGCTCTGACCGCGCCGCACGCCACCGCTACGCCTCCGTCGGAGACGGAAGCCGCGTCCTCGTCGTTCCCGACGATATTGTGCCTCTGATCAACGTCGATTTGTCCACGTTCCGCGAGCCGGCCCTCGTATACCGCGAGACACGGGACAAGTTCGAGCGCATCAACCCGGCGGACCTGGCCAGGGTCTCCATCAAGAGCCGGGCCGACGGAAACGGGAAGCGGACCATGACGTTCAGTGTCACGAACGGGCGCACGTGGCGCATGGTCGAGCCCGTGGAAGCGCGCAGCGATGATGCGCGGGTCGCGCAGGCCGTCAGGGGCGTTCTGGACCTGGCCGCCGTGGACGGAGGCTTTGTCGAAGACAACCCGCATGATTTGTCGAAATATGGGCTGGACGAGCCAAGCGCGGAGGTCGAGCTGGAGTTGGGCCAGGCGCCCGGCGACCGGAAGGCCGTCCTTGCGGTTCGATTCGGCAAGAGCCCTGCCGACAACGAATCTCTCGTCTATGCCCAGAGCGGCGCGAGGAACGCAGTGCTGCTCGTCAAGGGCGACGTGGTCAGGCGCTTCCTGACTGAGCCGGTCGAGTTCTTTCGCGACCGGCGCCTCGTCACGCTCGCTCCCCAAAGCATCGAGTCGGCGGAGTTCGTCCGCGTCAACTACCCCAAGCTGAAGGTGGTGCGGGACCATGGTGCACCGAACCGGTGGCGAATCGATGAGCCTGTCGTCAGCGCCGCGCAATCCGAGCAGGTCGAGCAGCTTCTCGCGAGCGCCGTCGGCTTGACCGTGTCCGCCGGAGGGTTTATCAGCGAGGACCCGGGCGACCCCGCGAAGTACGGGCTCGACACGCCCTCTATGACAATCTCCTTCGTGCTCAAGACCGCAGACGGCAAGACCGCTCCTCCTCCTGTCCGGATTCTCATCGGCAAACCGTTCCCGGACAACGACCGGCTCTTCTACGCAAGGAACACGGCGGAACCGTCCGTAGTCCTCGTCGCCAAGAACGCTCTCGACGCACTCTCACCGGACGTTCGGAGCCTGCGGAGCAGGAGGCTGTTTGAGGAGTTCAGGTCGGGCGATGCCAGCGAGATTGTCATCGAACGGGGCGGCAGCACGCTGAAACTTGAGAAGAACAAGCAACTGCAATGGACATCCGCAGAGCCGAAAGAACTCTCCGTCGACTCCGCGGCGGTGGCGGAGTTTCTTGAGGCCGTGGGCCGCGTCGCCGTCGAAGCCTGGCCGGCGGACAGGCCCCTTGACTATGCGATCTTCGGGCTGGACAAGCCATACGCCACCCTCGCGGTCAAGTTCGGCCCGCAAAAGGGCGAGGCCGGCGGCCCGGTCACGAAGCGGATTATTTGCTTCGGTCGAAGGACGCCGGGCGACGGCGGATGCTATGTCTGGGTCCCGCCCGAGCCGAACGTGTATGAGATCAAGGCGGATCTCCTGGCCCGGATCGAATCAGGGGAGCTCGCATTCCGCTCGCGTCAGGTCCTCAGCTTCGATCCCGCAC
This sequence comes from uncultured Planctomycetota bacterium, assembly GCA_964466285.1. Classification (GTDB taxonomy): domain Bacteria; phylum Planctomycetota; class PUPC01; order PUPC01; family PUPC01; genus CAYXNI01. The sequence continues at coordinate 5,546 of CAYXNI010000027.1, forward strand.
GCGTCAAGATGGTGCACATCGAGGGGGGCAGGGCGGAGTACAGAATACAGAGGCCGGCCGGCGGCCAGTGGATGCTTTCCGCTCCGATCCCGGCGCTCGCGGACATCGCCAGTGTGCTGGGCCTGCTTGACACGTTGCGCGGGCTCACCGCGAGGCAGCTTGTGTCGGCGGGCGGCCCCGCCGATCCGCAGTACGGCCTCGACAAGCCCTACCGGAAAGTGACCCTGATAATCGAGCAGGACGGAACGCTCGTCAGCCGGACGCTCCTCGTGGGCGCGCCGGTGAAGGGTCAAGAAGACGCAGACCGCTACGCCGCGTTGGCGGAAGACCGGCTGGTCTTTACGATGCCCGGCAGCGTCGTGAACAGCATAGACGCCGAGTTTCTCTCAACGACTGTGGTCAACGTGATGAAGGCCGAGATCAACCGGATCACTGTGGAGCACCGCGACGGATCAGTGGTGCAGGCGGTTCGGACCGCTTCTGGCTGGCAGATCACGAGCCGCAGGGACGTTGCCGCCGACCAGGACAAGATTGAGGCGCTCGCCGAGGAGGCGGGCTGGGTCCGGGCCGAGAGCTTCGCCGCACTCAACCAGGAGAACCTCGAACGCTACGGGCTTGCCAGGCCGCTGCTGACGGTAACCATCGGCCGCCCGGCGAGGCTCCCGATAGTGCTTCAGATCGGCGACCGGGCTGAGCCCCTGGCCCCGCTCCCGCCGGGCAAGCGGAAGACGACGCTCTATTACGCCACGGGAGGCGACCTTCCCGCAGTCTGCCTCCTCGACGAAGACAAGGTCAAAGCCCTGAACAAGCGCGTAGAAGACCTGATAAAGAAAGGTGGCCCGTGAGAAAGATACTTGCCGTCTCGACGAGCGTTCTGCTGTTTCTCGCCGTAATCCCCGCCCTCCCGGCCGCTGCGGCGGAACAGCAATTGACCCCGGCCGAGCTCTACAAGCGCTGTTCCCCGTCCGTGGTGACGGTCACCGCGGCCGAGACTGTTCCACGCGGCTTCCTCAACCGGACCGTTGACCTGCTTGACCCATTCCCCATCATCGGCATACCGGGCAACGTCCTGCGCTTTGTGGCGTATCCACTGATCGTCGTCTTCAACGGTCCGCTTAAGAGCGGAGGCTCGGGAGTCATCATCGACGACTCGGGCCGCTTCGTCACCAACTACCACGTGATCAAGGGCTCGGACGTGTTCTGGGCGACCCTGGCGGACGGCAGCGTAATCCGCGCAAGGGTCGTCGCCTCGGACAAGACAGAGGACATCGCCCTCCTCAAGATGGACCTCAAGGAGGGCCGGAAAGTCTGTCCGGCCGCCCTGGGCACTTCCGAGGCGCTGGTTCCGGGCGAGCTGGTCGCCGCGATCGGCAGCCCGTTGGGGTTCAAGGACACCTTGAGCACGGGCGTCGTCGCCGGGATCGACCGCCGGGTCATCGGGCCGTTCCAGGACTTCATCCAGACCGACCTCACCATCGGCGCGGGCTCGAGCGGCGGCCCGCTCTTTAACGCGCGCGGCGAGGTCGTCGGCCTCACCTCGCTCATGTACGCCACCGTCGAACGGACGGGAGGACTCACGTTCTCGATACCAGTCGATGCGGTCAAGGACGCAGTCCGCCAGTTCGAGACGAAGGGCAAAATCGTTCGCGGGTTCATCGGGGCACACGTCAAGACCGTCACGCCAAGGCTGGCCGAAGAACTCAAGCTCACCGCAGCGCACAAGGACGGAGCCTGCGTCGTGGAAGTGGGCGCTCCCCCCTGGCGCATCAGCCCCGCCGAAGAAGCGGGACTCCAGAGAGGCGATATCATCGTCAAGTACGGAGACACCGGGATCGGCCGCGCCCACACGCTGGCGCGGGCCGTCCTGAACACGCCGCCCGGTACACAGGTAAAGGTTGAGTTCTACAGGGGGAAGGAACTGCTCGCCCGCACCGTCACGGTGACAGAGCGCTAGAGCGGCGTCAAACCCCCGAGAGATCGGAATCGGGCCGGGCCCGTTCAGCCGCCCTGTGGATCATCTGGAGTGCCGTGGCGCGGGCGACGTTTGCGGTCAAGTAGTAGCCGGTGCGGAGCCGCGTCGCCGCGCGAGCCATTCTCTCCAAACGTTCGTCCGCCTCGTGTTTCTGACCGCCGCGGCCCGTCCTGCGATGTCTTCGGTGCGTGGAGCGCATCTTGTGTTGCCCTTGACCGTTCTCTGTCTGCACATCGATTCCAGCGCGGTTATCGTCTGGGGCATGGGCTGCTTTAGGAGTTCGTCGCCATGGTGCTTCTTTTGAACGGATCCGGTGACACAGGAATGTCCAGCCCGGCGTTTCAGACAGATGCTCACGCTCCCGCGGCGACGTGGGCCCGGCGGTGCGACAGCTCCTCCCCCAGAAGCTCCTGCATCTTGAGCCGGAGCAGGATGAGTGCCCGGCCGTGGACCTGGGAAATTCGGGACTCCGATACCTCGTACAGCTCGGCGATCTCCTTCAGGTGCATATTCTCGTAGTAATAGAGCGTCACAATGATGCGCTCCTGTTCCGGCAGGCCCGTGATCGCCCGGCCGAGCGCCCGGACTCTTTCCTCCATCTCCATCCTGGAGCCCGGCTCGTCGGCCGTATCGTCCGGGATGAGGTCCGCCAGCCGAACGCCATCGCCGCCACCGTCCTCGCCGGCGGCGCCGCAGGCCTGCTCCAGCGAAACAAATGACACGAAGCTGACCTCGTGCAGGATCGTCTCCATCTCTTGCATGGAGACTCCGATCGCCTCTGCAAGGTCGTCCACAGCAGGCACGGTCCCGTCCGTCGATTCCAGTTCCCATGTGACGGCGTCAATCCTGCGGGCCATTTTGCGCTTCGCCCGGGGGACCCAATCGCGCGAGCGCAGTTCGTCGATCACGGCGCCTCGAATCCGCAGAATGGCGTAGGTCTCGAACTTGACCCGCTTGCGGGGATCATACCGCTCGACGGCATCTATCAACCCGAATATGCCGCACTGGATCAACTCCTCGCGGTCCCAGCGCCGCGGGGCCGCCCCCGCCACCTTGCCCACGACGTACTTGACCAGCGGCATGCAGTTCACGATGATCTGTTCGCGAATCCTGGGGTTGCCGGTCTCGTGGTATTTCACCAAGGTGCTCCTGAGATTCAGCATGTCGCGCCCTCCGGACGCCGGCTGGCGGCGAACAGGCCGTTGCGCCGATACGCGGCGACTTTCGCGGCGAGAGAGCTCGGCGTAAGGCCCAGCCTCCTGGCCGCCTCTGCGTAATTGCCCCCGGTCTCATGCAGGGCCGTCAGGATCAGTTGGCGCTCCGCTTCCTGCAGGGTGCAGCCGTGGATGCCGGACTTCGGCCGGCGGGTCACTCTTGGCAGGTCTTCGGGCGACAGCAGGTCGTGTCGTGCGCCGGTGGCCGCGCAACGGATCACATGCTTGAGCTCCTCAACGTTGCCGGGCCAGTCGTACTCGAGCAGCCGCCCGGCCGCTTCGTCGCTGATTCTGCGGATTGGTTTTCCCGCCTCCGCGCTGAAGCGGCAGAGAAACCGGTTCGCGAGGGGCAGGATGTCCATCCGCCGGGCCGAGAGCGGCGGGATCGCGATTGACAGTCCGCTCAGCCGGTACAGCAGGTCCTGCCGAAACGGCTGGACGCCGGGGGCGTCGCGGCAGTCCTGCACCGAGGCGCAGATGATCCGGACGCCCGCGCATTGGTGCCGGCCGCACGCGGCGCCCCGGTCGTGGCGCACCTCGCCCTCTTCCACAAGCCGCAGCAGGCGCGCCTGGCACGCCGCGGAAAGCCGGCCGACATTGTCCAGGAACAACGTCCCTCCGTCGGCGAGTTCGATCCGTCCGCCGCACTCCCCGGTGCGCTCGTGTCCGAACAGCTCGATCTCCTCCAGCCTGCCCGTCATCCGCCCGCACTCGAACCGGACGAAAAGGTTGTCCGCACGGGCGCTGCATCGGTGGATGTAGAGAGCGAAGATTTCCTTCTCGGTGCCCGGAGCCCCGTGGAGGATGACGGGCTCGGCGGTTTCGGCGGCGGTCGCCGCCTGGCGCAGCGCCTCGATCATCTGAGGGCTCCGTGATACGAAGTCGTCGAGTCCCTGGTCCTCCTCCCACTGGTTCTGGAGCATTCGGTTCTCGCGGCGCAGGCGGTGGATTTCTGCGGCGCGTTCGATCACGAGCAGGACCGCGTCTCCGGTGATGGGCTTCCGGAGCGCCGTAAAACGGGCGGCGGCGAGTTCGGCGAAGTGCTCCGTGAGATCGGCGCTTTCGCCGATCATGGTGATGAGGGTGTCCGGCGATATGGCGGTCAGTGTCTTGGCCGCTTCGAGTCCGTCGCGGCCGGAGAGTCCGAGGTCGACGAAGGCGGCATCACAACAATTGGCGGCGGCGACATCGAGCATCTCTTCGACCGAAGAGGCGAGAAACACCTCGCAGTCGTGCGCGGCCAGTTGGCCGCCCACCTTATCGAGCACGGCGTAGTCGCCGTCCGCAACGAGTACGCGCCTGGCGATCATGGTCGGCCTTCCGATAGGGTCCCCAGGAGTTCGTGGGTCGCCTCCCGTTCGAGCTCGACAATGGCGTGGATGCGGTCGGCGAGCCCTTCGAGGAGCGAGTCGAGCGAGCGGGACAGGTTCCGGACGTGTCCTCCGTGGAACGTGTCACGAGCCTGTTCCCAGTAATCGCGCAGCGGCGCGATGCCCGATTCGATCTTGCCGATGTCTTCTGACAGCCGGCGCTGGCGCTCGACGAGCTGGGCCACGCGGGCCGGGTCTCGCCCGTTCCGGAGAACGCGCTGTTGCTTGGCCGCGGCCTCGTACACCTCCTCGTACAGGCGGGTCTCCTCCTGGTACGCGGAGATCAATTGCAGCACCACCTCCCGTCCATCGCGTGTGTTCATCTGCTAGACCTCCTCATCGTTCCGGTCGTCCCCCCGGTTCATGATGGTGAAGCTTTGCACCGCGGTGTCTGCCGTCTCGAACTCACACTCACTGAACGTTTTCTGGAGATTCGTCACGTGCAGGAGCCTCCTGACCGGCTCCGATGTGTTGGTCAGGCGGATGTCGCCGTGTTCTCGCCGCAGGCGCCCGCATCGCGACGCGAGGAGGCCAAGTCCATAGCCGGAGATCTCCCGCACGTTGGTCAAGTCAATGATGATGTGCTTCTCGCCCCGGGCCGAAAGCTCATCCAAGGCGTCCTTGAGTTCGGGCTGAGTCCGCCACGTGATGTCGGAGTCTGGGGTCAGCACCACCGCAGGGCCACTGCGTCTTTCTGTGATCGCCATGCGTGTCCTTTCTGCTCATTGCTCGCCGGCACCCTTCCGACAAGCGATGCCAGAGCAACGGCTGTGCCCGACGCTTTGCGTGTTGAAGGCAAACGGAGCATGGTTCTTACGGAACAGCTTGCGGAACCGGTGGTTACGAGGCCCAGCCATCTCGCGCGAGAGTGGCGCACCTCCCGAAGGCGCCACAACGCCGAGGGTAGGAAAACAGAAGACCGGAGTGCTGGATCGCGCATAACGCGCGGAGAGGCAGGCGGTTAGGTGGGTCGCTCCGGTCAGGTGAGCCGGAGCTACAGGACTGGTAGAACAGGTGTTCGCCTGTGCGCACAGACGAACACTTCCCCGGCGTACAACTCGCGCCCCGCGAGGCGAGGCAGCGCCCCGCGAAGCAGCGGGCCGCGAAGCAGCGGGCCGTCATTGCCTCGCGTTCAGGCCACCGCGAACAGTGCGCACGAGAAGGGGAAGGAAGAGCAGGGGAGGTCCGGGACGGCCAGAACCAGGGCGGCCCGGCTCAGGCGATTCGGTTCAGGATTTCGATGCCGCGCTCGATTGTCTCGTCCTTGGCGGCATATGAGATTCGAACGTGCGTGTCCCGCGAGCTGAAAACGGCCCCAGGGATAATGAGCAGGTTGTTGCGGATGGCCTCTTCCACGAATTCTGTTCCGGTGCCCCGCGGGACCTTCGGGAAGAGGTAAAAGGCTCCGCCCGGTCTCGTGAACTCGTACGTGTCCCGCAGCCCTTCGCAAATCATGTCGCGTTTGCGGCGATACAAATCGGTGATCTCCCTCGTATCCAAGTCCAGGTTTTCGAGGATCGCCGCCTGGGCCGGGGAGGGCGCACAGACAAAGGTGTACTGCTGCAGCTTCGCCATCTCCTCGATGATTGTCGCCGGACCGAAGACGTACCCGATCCGCCAGCCGGGGGCTGCGTGCGACTTGGAGAACCCGGAGAAGAAGAGAAGATCGTCAGCCAGACCAAGCATGCTCGGGGCGGGGCCGTCGTAACTGAACACGCTGTAAATCTCGTCGCTGAACACAAGCAAGCCGTGCCGGCCTGCCACCTCGGCGATATCTCGAAGCTCCAGTTCGGACAGAACAATCCCCGTCGGGTTCGCCGGGCTTCCGGCCACGACGATCTTGCTGCGCTTGGTGATATGCGGCTCGAGCCGATCCGCGGTGAGGCGGAAATCGGGATACGTGTCGACAAGGACAGGCACCCCGCCAAAGAACTTCACCGCCTGTTGGTAGATCACGAAATAGGGATCGCCCATGAGCACCTCGTCGCCGGGATCGACGAGGGCGGCGAACGCCAGAAACAGGCCGCCCGAGACCCCTGAGGTTACGACGAGCTTCCTTCCGTCCGTGCTTGTCCGCCGGGCCACACGGCGGGTGAGGGCGTCTACAAGCTCCGGATCACCTTGAGTGGGAGTGTACCGGTTCCTGCCGGCCATGATCGCGCGGATCGCACTCGCCCTGACCGGCTCTGGCACGTCGTGGTATGGCTGCCCGATACTGAGGTCAACCGGATCCTTAAGCTTGGCTCCCAGATCGAACACTCTCCGGATTCCGGACGAGTCAATCGACCGAGCCCGCTCCGCGACGAACCTTCGGCTGCCAGGTGCCATGTGCCCTCCGGGGACGGGCGGCTACTTCTTCCCGCCGCCCTTGCCGGGCTTGGTTTCCTTCGCAGTCGCAGCAGCCGCCTGAGGGGCCGCTGCAGCGGCGGGGGCGGCACCGGGCGCGGCCGCCGTGCCCCCTTCTTCCGCCTTCTCTTCCTTCTTCGCGTGAGTCTTCTTCAGCCGCGCAACTCGCACCTTGGGCAGCGCAAACACCGAGTTCGACTCGGCCGACCACCGCTCCTCTTCCTCCAATTTCTGAATCCGCTCCGTGCGCGAAAGCACATTGCGGTGGCGTCTCAACCGGCCCTTGGACACCAGACTCTTGTGGATGCTCATCGAAATCTCCTTGATGCCAGGCAGCCGCCTCCGAGTACGGCTGCGCCCCTCTTGTTAACCATTATTGACCAGCCTGGCGAATGGGAACTGGTCAAGCTGGACGACCGACGCCGTGGCAAACGGCCGAGCGGTCCCCTCATAAAGCAACCCTCGCAAACGGGAGAGAAACTGGTCCACCTGCGGACCGGTCACGCCGTCAAAAGGCCCGACGCAAACCACCAGCTTCCGCTCATCGGGACCGAGCGAGAGCAGGAACGCCTGCTTCCCGTCCCCACGCACGAAGGCGGCCTCGTTCGACGTGTTCAGGAAACGGCAATACGCTTGCGCGTTTGCCGAGCTTCGGTCCTGCGTCGAGTCGAAGTCTCTGGCGAACACCACGCACTTGCCCCGCAACCACTCGGGCAGGG
>CAYXNI010000028.1:0-12926 GCA_964466285.1 uncultured Planctomycetota bacterium
AGCCGAGGCCGCCCGCTACTGGAACCGCCGCGCCCCCCTCGCCCCGAAAGGAGCCACCCATGCCCCCGCTTACTCCGCCCAGTAAGACACGATTCGGCGACACGGTCTTCGGCACTTTCATTGACATGAACGGCGCCACCGTGGGCGTCATGGACGGCGCAGATGACCGCCCTTCCCTGTGTTGGCTTGTCATTCGGGGCGGGCAGATGCCCAACCCAGCCCCGCACATGAACATCGCCCAAGCTCGGCAACTCATCACACTGCTGAACCGTTTCATCTGCGACGCCCAGAAGAGGCCGCCTAGCCATCAGTTTCCGTTCGACCCGAGCGAACAGGGCATGTGCCACATTTGCGCCTTCGGCGAGGCGATGGCTGCCATCCCGGAAAAGTGCAATGGTTACGTCTGCCGCGAATGCGGAGCGGATGAGCGGAAGTTCTTTCGCGGCCGCAGTATCGCTTCCACTCCAGAGTGAAAGGAGCCTCAAATGCCCCTCAAGCCCCGCAAGCCCAAGCTCAAGCCCTGCCCCTTCTGCGGCGTGATGCCCGATTCGAGTTCCCTCGACAGATGGTTCGCAATCCTCAAGTGCAAGAACCCCAAGTGCTACGTGGCACCTGGCGTCTCGCACGCCGAGCGCAGGGAGGCCATCCGCCGCTGGAACCGCCGCGCCCCTCTCGCCCTCCTTCTGCTTATCATTTTGCCCTCAATCATTTTGCCTTCCGCGGCCCTCGCCGCCGACTGGCCGCCCGCCGTCGTCTACGACGGCCAGGCCCGCGACCCCGCCTGGCTCGAACGCGCGTGGGGAAAACTCGCCAACCGCATCGTCCTCGCCGACGGCCGCTTCTTCCACCTCGACGCCCCCCAACGCGAGGCCCCCAAGCCCGGCGAGCCGTCCGCCGCGGCCCACCACGTGGCCAAGCTCGTCAAGGCACTGCCCGACGGCACGCTCTACGTCCAACTCCGCGACGACAGCATGGCCCTCGCCGCCTTGCCGCCCGGCCTCGACCCCACGCTCAAGCCCGGCGACGTGCTTCTGCTCACGGCCTCCGGCAAGCGGCCTCCCGCCCTCGCCTGGCTCGCCTTCCCCGCCGAGCCGCGGCCCATCACCCGCGCCCAATTCGTCGAAGCCATCCGCGCCGGACTCCAGCTCTTCTACACACAGCCCTGCCAGTCGTGTAATGGCAAAGGCTACTCCATCAGCCTGCGATATGGCCCTGGCGAACGCATTGTCGCGCGCGACAAACACCCCTGCACCAACTGCAACGGAACCGGCCTTATGCCGCTTTGGAACATCCGGCGATAACGCCCTTGTGGGCGGGGCCTCCGCGCCCCGCGAAGCGAGACGACAATGACCCTCCGCACTAACACCGCTAACCGCCGCACGACCGCCACCACGGCCTGCAATGCCCTAATCACAGCCACGCGCGGCAACCGCTCTATCGCTGTTACTGCTCACAACCTTGCCCCGTCAACCGACCGCGAAAGGACTAACTGACAATGCGCGAACTTGACATGCTGCTCAGCTCGTGGCCGATGTGTGACAGCCTCCTCCGCCACGTGCGCGTCCTCGACGCGAAGCTCGCCGCGCTCATCTCCGAGCGCGACCTCGCCGTCCTCGAGGCATCGCGAACGCACCTCAAGCAGATCGATCAACTCAACGAGCGGCGCAAGAACCTCGTTGCTGGCATCGAGGCCATCGCGACCAACCTCCGCGATGACCTCGGCAAGGCCACGAGCCGCCATCTCGACAACGGCCGCATCGGCTGGCGCAAGACCAAGGCCAGCGTCGCCGTGCTCAAGCAGGGCGACAAGTGGGATGCCGTCGTGGCCAAGGTGCTCGCCGCCGGCAAGAAGCTGGCGCACTGGATCCGCCGCGTGCCCTCGCTTGTGAAGAACAACATCCTCGACGACTGGCGCGCCGGCAAGGCGACCGAGGCCACGCTGCGCCAAGTCGGCCTCCGCATTGAAGGCACCGATGGCGAAGCCTTCTACGTCAAACCCGACACCGCGCCCCTCCGCGACCGCGAAGCCGACGGCTCCCTGGCCGAGTAACCGCCCTCTGTGGCAAAAGGAGATTTCCAATGTCCTTGACCGTCCGCTTCCCTTCTGGATTGGCTATCACCTACAACAAAGCCAACTATTTCAACCATGGCGAGCACATCTGGCACTTGTATGAGTTCGACAATCTAAAGGGATGGGTGGCCTCAATCTCGACGGCCAGCGGCGCCATCATCGAAGGCTCCACCCCTTGCCGCGTCGAGAAGCCCGACGCCCCGCTCGCGGAAGCCCTGCGCAACTGGTCATTCGAGAACTCCAGGCTGGCCAACCTGTGCCAGCGAATGCTCAAGAAGCTCGCCGACCAGGCCAAGGCCAAGTAACCGCCCTCTGTGGCAAAAGGAGATTGATCGATGGATCCCGTGCTGATTGCCCTTCTGCTCGCCGCCCTCGCCGCCGGCCTCGTCGGCGCCGCCCTGTTGCGTCGCCGCCGCAAGGCCATGCCGCCCGCACTGACGCCTGAGCAGGTTGGCCGTGAAGCCCGCCGCATTCTCGCTCTGCGCGGCTTCGCCCGCCTCCGCGCCGCCCTCGACGACGACCCCGCCCGCGCCGCCGCCGCCGATGCCTTCGGCGTGGCTCCCGACGAGGTCTACTTCGACCACCTGGCCCGCGAGTGGACGCCCATCGCCGATGCCCGGCCTTTCGATGAAGCCCACCCCTCATGGGTTTACGATCCTGTCACGCGTCACGCGTCACGCGTCATGCCCCCTCACCGCATCGGCGACCAGGTCGAGTGCCGCGTCTGCGGCTGCCAGAACCACGAGAGCCGCCCCGCCTGCGCCCTCTGCGGCTCCCGCCTCCAGCCCGAGCCGCGCCCGCGCGATCTCCGCGTCTACGTCGCATCATCCTGGCGAAATCCCTATCAGCAAGCCATTGTCCGAAATCTCTCGATGGCGGGGCATGAGGTATACGACTTCCGCAACCCGCCTAATCGAGCAGGTTTCGCGTGGGGAGCCATTGCCCCCGACTGGAAGAGCTGGGATACAGCGGCGTTCGTTGAACACTTGCAGCACCAGGATGCAATCGCAGGCTTTGATGCCGATATGAACGGATTGTCGAATGCCCACGCCTGTGTCCTTGTGCTGCCCTGCGGCCGCAGCGCCCATCTCGAAGCCGGTTGGGCGGCTGGAAGGGGAATACCGCTTCTCATCCTTGCTCCAGAGCCGTGCGAGCCGGAGCTGATGTATCGAATGGCAAGGCTCGTCACAGACGATGAGCAAGAGATAGAGGGTGAGCTAGAGACCATCCAGGATGAATTGTCCTCACCCGCCGCCCTCTGCGGCTCCCGCCTCGCCGCCGAACTGCCCGTTCAACCGCCCCACCGCCAAGCCCGCCAAGAGGAGCCGAGCCGATGAAGTTCAATCCCCAGCCCCTCCGCAAGCTCGAACGCTATCGCGTGCGCCAGATCGGCCTCGACGACGAGCAGCGCCGCGACGTGCTGGAGTCCGTCACGGGCCACCGCTCGACCACGGAGATCTCCGCCGACCAGTGGTCGCGCTACCTCGACCGCCTGGCCGAACTGGCCGGCGAAAAGCCCTCCGCCTTCCCCCCTCGACCCTCGAGCCTCGACCCTCGCCACTCCCGCCCCTATCCCCTCGGCAACGCCGCCACCGCCCGCCAGCTCGCCACGATTGCCTGGCTCCGCCCACAGATCGCGTGGACGCATGCCGACGGCCCAGAGGAGGGCTTCCGCCATTGGGTCGCCACGTTTGCCTTCGGCCCGGGCAGCCAGCCGAGCGTCGCCCGCGACGCCTGGATTGACCACAACGCCAGCCTCGCCTCGCTCTCGGCGAGTTGCGCCAGCAACATCATCAAAGCCCTCTACCGCCTCCGCTCGTCGCAGCAGGCCGCCGCGGCCGCTCTTGTGGGCGGGGCCTCCGCGCCCCGCGACGCTACCGCCGACGTGCCGTTCTGAGGAGCCGTCGAATGCCAGCTGAAGCCGCCTTGAGCCACCGTCACGACCCCGACACCAGCGGCGCCGCCGCCGACGCGGTGCAGGCCAGCGGCCTGGCCGATGACCACGAGTCCCTCATCCTCGAGGCCCTCGCCGACATGCCCGACGGCGGCACGGGCAAGGAAATCGCCGCGGCCATCCGCCGCCGCTACCGCCACTTCCGCATTGACTCGGTCGCCGTCATGCGCCGCATGAAGCAGCTCATCGCCAACAACGAAGTCTATCGCTGGCTCGACGACGTGGCCACCGACAGGGCCGTCGCCCTCTGGAATGCCCTCAAGGACAGCGGCCAGCGCGTCGGCGTCAAGCCCAGCATCCTCCGCAAGCGCGACGGCCAGGTCATCCACTATCTGGCCCCCGACTTCGGCCCCCTCTTCCAACCGCGAAAGGCTGATTCCCATGCCCGCCACTCGCCCCATTGACCGCAGCATCTACATCGAGCGCATCGCCGCCGCCCTCGACGACCTTGGGCATGAGGGCGTCGAGTTCGATGGGCTCGCTAAGGCCGAAAAAGAACGCTTGGATCGCCTGCCTGTTGACGGTCGCAACCCCATCGTCCTCGCCGCGGAGCTGATGGGTTGGCCCATGTCTGCCCGATGGGAACTGCTCGGCCACGGTTGCTTCTGCCGCGGGTTCCTCACCGACACGCCCGAGTCCGACCACCTGCTCATTGAAGCCCTCGACGACGACACGCTCGTGCGCGTCGCCGACCTGCTCGATGGCGCCTTGCGCCACCTCGGCATCGTCCACGCCACCGCCCCCTGCTGCTGAAAGGAGACGCCCGTGCCCGTCACCATCGAGCTTCGCGTCGGCACGCCGCTCAAGGAGTTCGCCAGCCACGGCGCCTTCCGCGACGCCCTCTGCCGCGAGCTGAGCGACCTTGCCGCCCGCGTCGCCGTCGCCGTGCCCATCGACCCGGCCCGCGTCGGCCAGAAGTTCGCGAGCCTCAGCAACGTCGCCCTCACCCAAGCCTGCGGCAACCTCGCCGCCTGCCTCAAGCACCTGTTGCCCATCCGCGCGGAGTTCTGACATGCCCCCGACCCAAACGCCCGACGCCAAAGTCGCCCGCTGCAAAGCCGAGATCGACGCCAAAGTCGCCCGCTGCAAGGCGGAGATCATTGAACTGCTCGACGGCTTGAAGGCCGCGCGGATCCGCTACATGCAGTTCTCCGCCGCGATTGACGCCCTGCCCGACTGGCAGATCATTGACACCGCGGCCCGCCTGCGCACCGTCGCCGCCCGCCTGCTCGGGAGGCCGACGCGATGACCTATTGGACGCGCAGCGCGGTTGCGTTTCAGATGGGCAAGGAGCCGCCGCCGGACCTTTACGCGGTCTGCAAAGACTGGCGTGGCACGCGGCACGTTATAACCTACGCCGAGCACATGGCCGCCAAGCGCGGCTGGCAAAAGGAACGGCTCGAGCGCATCCGCCACACCAGCCACTGGCACGCTTGGTTGCTCTCCGTCGGCTGGTCGCCCGGCCTCGGCAAGGAGCGGGTCTTCGAGGGCTATCACGTCTGGCTGCGTCGCGCGGGGAAGCCGAAAGAGTGGCTGCGAGACTTCGGCCACGTCCGCCGCCTCCTGCCGCTCGGCCTTCTGCCCACAGAGTCGAACGCCGATTGGATGTTGGCCTTCGTTCGCGCCTATCCTCGCGGCCGGCGCTTCAGGCACGCCTGGGGCGCCCGCATCGTCTGGCGCAAGCGTTACGACATTGCCCTCAAGCCGCCGTCCTGCCCCACCCCCAACCCCGAACACCCGACACCCAACACCGAGCCTTCCTCATGACCACCCTCAAGTTCGCCCTCTACTGCCTCGTCGTCGTCGGCCTCGCGGGCGGCGGCGTCATTGACTTCGCCCAGTGCCAGCCGAGGCAGGGCATCATCGCCCTCCTCTTCGCCACCGCCAATGCCCTCATCTTCTTCTGGAGATAGCCGAATGAATGTCGTGTTCACCCCGAGGCCGCGAGGCAACGTCCGCCAGCCATTTGCCCCTCGCAGGCCGCCATCGCTCGGCGCCGCGTCGTTGATGTGCCTCATCTGCGGCTGCCCGCCGAGCGATTGGCTCAGCGTGCAGTTTGTCGCCCGCAAGCTCGGCATCTGCGAGAAGGGCGTCATCCGCAAGGTCCGAGCGGGCGAACTCTGGGGCCGCCAGTTCGGCCGGCTCTGGCGCATCCGACACCGCGGCTGCGACGCCGATGGCATCCCCGGCCTCGATGAGTATCTCGAAGCGGACGCCCCGCTTGCGCCGCGGACCGCTCACGACTAGAATAGGGCAAGGACACGAAAGGAGCGACCCATGCCGGAAGACGACCGCATCAAATGTGAGGACGACGATTCCTTCGAGCTGCCGAAGGACAGCAAGGTCAAGTTCGACTTCAACCCGTGCGGCGACATCATTCGCGACGCGACGCTGACGCCATTCGTGCAGACGGTCGCGGCGGCTCGATTCTCGGCAGGAAAACACCCAGGGCGAGTGTCGTTGTCCTCCGATACAGGCTTTGGAATCTGCATCGGCCAAACGGACAGAGCAAAGGTGATGGTGTGCGTTGCCCTTGAGGAGGGTGTTTCCGAACATGCGGCGATGGGCGAAGTCCGCGCGTGCCTGCAACGCCTGCAAGTCATCGCCGTCGCCGTGGACCCTGTTCGGTTCGAGGTGATGTTCTCGCCCAAGCACTGGTAGTCACCCGCCCGCAGCCCAATGATCCCCAAAGCCCCGCCCCTCGGCGGGGCTTTTTCGTTGGGCCAGCGAAAAACCCCGAAAAATAAATGGAATCCTCGGACTCTACGGACAGCGGCCCCGCGAAAATCTGCTATCAATGCCCTTATCCATTGCGCGGTGTGCCGAACGGGCACTCAGGAGGCTTGGCCATGTGAGCGAATGCAAAGCAGGGGGCGGGCGAGGCCGCACGCGACGCCGATGACCCCGCCCCCGCGCATTCGCCCTGGCCAGTGGAGCGGATTGTGACCAAGGCTCAGAAGATGAAGCTGTTGCCCGAGGCGCGGAAGCTGCACGGCGATGGCTACAGCGACACGCGAATCTCCGAAGAGTTGAAGATCTCCCGCAATACGCTCGCCAAGTGGCGCAGCGACGACGCAGGCACGGCCAACGACTGGGAGGCGCGCCGCAAGAAGAACCTCAACACCGACCCCTTCGTGCCCGTCCGCGCGGCCCGCAAGCGCGTCAACTGGCTCCTCGACAACCAGGACAGGTTCCTCGACGATCCCGGCTACGACGACCGCCTCAACAAGGCCCTGCTCAACCAGGACCGCATCGAGGCCCGCTACGGCTCTGCCGACCGCATTCAAGAAGTCCTCGAGCAATTCGGCCTCCACGTGCGGGCCAACGTGCCCGCCGACCGCTTCCGATGCGTCCAGTGCGGCCACGCCCACGACGCCCTCCAAGTCCTTCACGACCTGTCCGACGACTTCATGGCCGCCGTCCGCCGCGGCGAGCTGGAGTTGAACGTATGACCGCGCCCACTTGGCTGAGCCGCCAGATCATCAGCGCCGTCAAGGCCGCGCTCACCGAGGGCGGCAACCCCTTCCACCACTCGCCCAATGGGAACCCCATCCGGCCCGTCGTCCTCACCGACGTTCAACGCAAGCAGCTCCTCGCCGGCCTCGCCGCGTTGGAAGGCGAGTTGGCCTCGCAATCCTCGGCCCAATTCCTCGCCGACGGCCTGGCCATCTTCTGCCACAAGATCGTCAACCAGGAGAAACAGCCGTGATGCTGGCCGCCGTGGACCCCGTTACCGTGGTCAATCAACTCGATCCCGTCCTGGGCGCCATTATCGCGGGCTTGATCAGCGGCTGCACCGTGGGCGTAGCCATTGGCATCTGGGTCGCCACGCTGAGTTCGCGCCTGCGCGTCATCGAGGAGCGGCTCAAGAAGGGCGATAACCTGTTCGAGCAGCTCAGCGAACTCTCCGGCCAGGCGAAGATCGTAAGCCGCGAGCTGGACGGCCTCAGCGGCAGGATTGGAACTTTCCGCACCATCGGCCAATGTGATGAGCGGCACCGCGTCGATCTGGGCATCGGCCAGTCGGCGAAAGCGCTAGTCAGCGCTCTCGACCGCTTGGCGACGAGCATTGACGGCACAAAGGGATTCGGCTCCACGGGCCGATAGGAGGAACGATGACGGAGAACGAGGCGAAACAACGGCTGATCGAGGTGAATGCGGCCATTGATGCCATCCTCCTCGACTCGCGGCGCGAGCTGCGGACCGCCGAGGGACGGCTCACCGACGCGGGCGGCGAGGCCCAAGACCGCCTCGATGGCATCGCCGTGCCCGAGCAGTTCAACGCGCGGGCCTTCGCCTCGGCGGCGGTCGGCGTCCTCGAAGCCTACGCCGAGTATCGCGCCGCCCTCGCGCGGCGGCAACAGATGGAAGCCCTGGCACAACGCCTGGCCTGACGGAGCCGACGATGGCCGCGATTGGCAAACCCAAGTGGACGCGACTGCACGAGGAACGCCGCGAGCGCATCCTGGCCATCATGAGCCGCGACGCCCGCGCGTTTCCCGACATGTCCGCCGAAGCCGTGGACGCCCGCCGCCGACTGCCCTTCGCCCTCTGGTGCCACAAGTATCTCCCCCATTGGTTCACCAGCGAGGACGCTCCCGGCCACGCCGAGGCCGATGCCCGCCGCAACACGGTCGGCACGATCATCGCCGAGGACTGGGCACGCGAGATGGCGAAGACCACCCGCTACTCAATTGCCGACCTCCTCTTCGACATCTGCAACGACACCCACGTCGTCCAGTTGGCCTCGGGCGACTGGGTGCTCCTGACCCAGTGGGAGCGCGAGAGCCGGGACGACATCCGCGAGAGCCAGCCGCTCGATTTCATTCTCATGCTGGCCAAGACCCACGACAAGGCCGCCGAACGCATGGATCTCGTGCGGCTCGAACTGCGCCGCAACGAACGCCTCCGCGGCGACTACGGCGCCAAGCTGGAGCCCCAACTCGGCTCCGACGCCGAGGACAACTGGACGGCCAACGGCGTCCTCGTCAAGGGCTTCGGCACGGGCGAATCGCTCCGCTCCGAACTCCACAACGGCCACAGGCCGCAGAAGGCCGTCGCCGACGACCTCGAAAACAACATCATTGCGCGCAACCCCGACCGCGAGAAGGCCCTGCGCGACTGGATCCTCAACGACGTGTATCCCGCCCTCGAAGGCGGCGGCGCCCGCGCCGTCTTCCGGCTCCTCCTCAACCACTGGGGCCGCCACTGCCTCGCCGCCTATATGCGCGAGCGGGCCGAGGAGCGAGTGGACGGCAAGGCCATCATCCTCTACCACCGCTATCCGCGCCGCGACGAATACGGCCACTCGACCTGGCGCGCCCGCCACACCGACGCCGCCACGCGCCGCCTCGCCGCCATCATCGGTCCCGCCCGCGCCCGCACGGAACTCGACTGCCTCGACAGCGACGAAGAGGCGACCTATCACCCCGAGTGGTTCAAGGTCTACCACCTCGACCGCCTGGCCGCCGCCCGGCTTGCCGCGATGCGCAAGGTCTTCTGGCTCGACCCCAGCTACACGGCCAAGGAAACGGCGGACTTCAAGGCACTCGTCGGCATCGGACGCGAGCGGCGCATCGCCGACACCTTCTGCCTCCACGCCTGGCTCCGCCACTGCCCGCCCGAATTGGCCGTGGACGAAATCTGCGCCTGCTTCGCTGTCTATCCCGATGCGAAGTTCTACATCGAGGACAACGGCGGCGTCCAGGACACCTATCGCATCCTCTTCGCCGCCAAGGCCCGCAAGGGCATCGCCGTGCCCTTCATCCATTACGACACCACCAAGACGCCCAAGGAAATCGAGAAGTGGCAGGGCGAAATCTCCCAGGGCCTCGCGTGGTTCGACCCCGGCCAGGGCGACCAGGGCGTGCTCATCAACCAATTCTGCGACTGGCCGAAAGGCCACGACGACGGCCCCGACGCCTGGACGAAAGCCCGCAAGAAGCTCGGCAATGCGATGGGCGGTGAAGACGACTTCACCTTCGCCTTCCCCCGAGCCAACTTCGACTGCCTCACCGGCGGCCGCCGCCGCTACGTGCCGCTCCCCGGCTCCGACGAGGAACGGCGCGAACTCGACGGACTCAGCCGCTTCGACCGCGCGGCGATTCTCAATGGGGGCATTGTGCTCTGATGTGCAAGTGGGGAGAGACGCAAGAGGTTGAGGTAATGATAGCGGCAGATCTCAGCCACACAGGCCAGCCTCGGGTGGAGGCTGTCGCAATAGACCGCTGCATCGCGCCTCTGCTGGCATCCTTGAATGCACAAGGAATCACCACAAGGGCATCGTGTTGCGGACACGGAAATGCGCAGGGTGAAATCATGCTCGCTGATGGCTCTTGCATCTCCATTCCTGTTGCTCAATCCCTCGTCTCGGAGCCATAGTTGTGGCCTTCACCGCCCTTCAATCCGGCCTGCTCGTGCCCAAGGGCATTAAGCCCTCGACCGAACCCGTCGCGGGCGAGGACGCGCTGCGGATTCGTTCTCATGCCGATTCGAGCGACCCCGCCGCGGCACTCGACATGGCCGGAATGCTCTCGCTCCTGCGCACCGCCGCCACGGGCACGATTGCCGACCAGGCCAAGCTGTTCGACGCGATGGAGGAGCGTGACAATGTGATCTATCACGCCCTCGACATCCGCCGCTCCGGGCCGCTCTCCTGCCCCGGCGAAGTCCTCCCGCCCGAGGACACCAGCGACGAGGCGCTCGCCCAAGAGGCAGTTGACCTGGTGAAGGAAAACATCGCTGCCCTCAACGGCACGGTCGGCCTCGACAGCATCGGCGACGGCGTGGTCGAGCGCGGCAGTTTCCGCAGCGTCATGCGGTCCCACTTTGATGCCATCGGCAAGGGCTTCGCCGTCGTCGAGCCGCTCTGGGAAACGAGCGAGAAGCAGTGGCGTTGGAAGGGCGCGGAGTGGCGGCCGCAAAGCTGGTTCCAGTTCGGCGCGCCCGCCAGCCCCGACCTCACGATCAAGGGCACGGAGCTGCGGCTGCGCGACGCGACGGTGACGGGCCAGCGGCTCAACCCCTTGAACATCTGGGATTTCCGCTACGCGGCCAAGAGCGGCTGGCCGGCCCGCCAAGCCCTCATGCGCGTCCTCGCCCGCGCCTTCATGATCCGCAACTACGCCTGGAAGGACTTCCTTCAGTTCGGCGAGCTCTTCGGCGTGCCCTTCCGCTTCGGCACCTTCCCGCAAGGCACCGAGCCGGCCGACGTGGACCGCTTCTGGCAGAGCATCCTGCGCATGGGCGCCAACGGCGCGGCCATCGCGCCCGAGGGCAGCAACCTCAGCTTCCCACAGCCCGGCGGCGCGGCGTCGGGCGCCGGCTCGACCATCCTGGAGCGCATCCTCACGATGGCCGAGGCCGACATCATTCGCGCCGTCATTGGGCAGACCGCCACGTCGGGCGAGGGCGGCGGATGGTCCAACAACGGCGCCCAGCAAGCCGTCCGTTGGGATCTGCTCGACAACGACTGCCTCGAATACGAGGGCTTCCTGTCCAGTTGCGTCTTCGCGCCGCTCGTCGCGTTGAACCTCGGCCCCGAGGCCCCAGTCCCCATCTATCAGTTCAAACGGCAGGAGCCCGTGGACATCGTGCAGGTCGCCCAGGCGGCCCAGATCCTCGTCGGCCTCGGCCTGCCCATCGCCGCCGCCGACATTCGCAAGCAGACGCCCTTCCGCGAGCCGGAAGAGGGCGAAGAGCTGCTCACCGCGCCCGCGCTGCCCCCGTCGCCATTCGGGGCTTCTGGCGGATTCGCGGCGACGGATCGCGTTGGCACCGCGGGGGCTCGCCCAAAAAACGGACGACGGCCCGCGATGAGCGGGCCGCAGACACGATACGTCTGCTAGAGGAAGGCTTCGACGATGATCAGGCAGCCGACGCAGGCAAGGCGCTCCTCGCGGCAGTCCGCGAGGCTGCCGAGGGAAAAGAGGACTTGAACGACGTGTTGAAGGCCATTCAAACGCGATTCGAGAAGGGCGTGCTGGGGCCGGCATTCGTCGCCTGGCTCGCGCCGCTCATGCTCGCCGGCGTCCTCGGCGGCATGGCCGAAGAGGCGGGCGTGGCACAGCCGCCCGCGGCGGTAGTGGCCACGGCCATCGTCGGCGCGCCGGGCATCGAGGCCGCCTTCTTCGTCAAGCCCCGCGAGGCCATCGAGTGGTTCCGCAATCGCAACATCGTCTCGCCCGAGGAGTTCAAGCTCCTCGACGCGACGGCCAAGGCGAGGGCATTCAGCGTCGCAGGACTCACCGACATCTTCGCCCTGAGCCTCGCCGAGGAAACCATCGCCGATGGCCTCTACGAGGGCCTGCCGACCTCGCAGTGGCTCACCGCCCTCGAAGAGCGATTCGCATCCGCAGGCCTCGGCACCGACACGCTCACCAACAGCCATTGGCGCCTGGTCTACGAGCAAAACGAGGTGCTTGCCCTCGGCGCCGGCCGCACGATTCAACAGGAGCGCGTCAAGGACGTTCGCCCCTTCGGCTACTACTACAACCCCAACCCCAAGACGGCCGTCTGCAGCGCCCTCGCGGGCAAGGTCTTTCGCCTCAGCGACCCCGGCTGGCGCGTCTACCTGCCGCCGAACCACTTCGGCTGCAAGAGCCTGCGGCTCACGATGAACGCCGATGAGGTTGCGGCCCGTGGCCTTGAAGTCACCAGTTTCGACGCCATCCCCAACCTGCCGCCCGTGCAAGAGGGCTTTGCCTTCGACGCCGTCGCCGCCTTCTTCCTCAACCGCGGCCCGGCCGGCATGACGCCCTCCGCCGAAGGCCAGGCCGCACTGGAGCAACTGACATGAGGACATTTGACTTTTCAGGTGAGGGGCAAAGGGAACTTGAAGCCTTCGCCCGCCGCGAGGTGGTTGACTGCGAGCACTTGATCGCTCGAGCCCTGGCTGTCTAC
>CAYXNI010000029.1:0-12667 GCA_964466285.1 uncultured Planctomycetota bacterium
CAAAGACACCGTCCCCGCCAAGGTCGCCGCCATCGAATACGACCCCAACCGCACCTGCCGCATCGCACTGCTCCATTACGCCGACGGCGAAAAACGCTACATCCTCGCCCCAAGAGACCTCCTCGTCGGCAGCACCGTCCTCTCCGGCCAGAACGTCGAACCAAAGACCGGCAACGCACTACCCATGAGGAACGTGCCCCCCGGCATGCCCATCCACAACATCGAAATGCGGCCCGGAGGAGGCGGAAAGCTCGTCCGCGGCGCCGGAACTGCCGCCACCATCTCCGCCAAGGAAGGCAACTACGCACTCCTCAGCCTCCCCTCCGGTGAAACCCGAAAAATCCACCTCGACTGCCGCTGCACCGTCGGCCAGGTCGGCAACGTCGAGCACTCCTCCATCAAGCTCGGCAAGGCCGGACGAAGCCGGTGGCTCGGCCGCAGGCCGCATGTACGCGGCATGGCCATGAACCCCGTCGCCCACCCGATGGGCGGCGGCGAAGGCCGCGCTGGCGGCGGCCGCGTCCCCGTCTCCGCCTGGGGCCAACAGTCCAAGGGCGGAAAGACCCGAAGCAAGAAG
This sequence comes from uncultured Planctomycetota bacterium, assembly GCA_964466285.1. Lineage (GTDB taxonomy): Bacteria > Planctomycetota > PUPC01 > PUPC01 > PUPC01 > CAYXNI01. The sequence continues at coordinate 578 of CAYXNI010000029.1, forward strand.
GCCGTCTCTAACAAGTTCATCATCCGCCGCCGGCCCAGAGTCAGATAGGAGCCGTAAGGAGCAACCATGTCCCGTTCCGTCAAAAAAGGCCCCTTCGTCGCCGAGAAACTCATCAAGAAAGTAGAGCGGGCCACCCGGTCCGCCCGCCGCGACCCCATCCAGACCTGGTCGCGCGCCTCCGTCATCATCCCCGACTTCGTCGGCCACACCTTCATGGTGCACAACGGCCGCACCTTCATCCGAGTCTACGTCACCGAAAACATGGTCGGCCACCGCCTCGGAGAGTTCTCTCTCACCCGCACCTTCCGCAGCCACGGCGGCAAGAAAGCAGCGGAGGCCCCCGCAGGATAACCACATGGAAACCACCGCCCGGCACAAATACGCACGCGTCTCCGCCACAAAGGTCCGCAAGGTGGCACGCCTCATCGCACACATGCCCCTCCCCGCAGCGCTCGACACGCTCCGCGTCAGCGACAAGCGCGCCGCCCGACTGATCGAGAAGGTCGTCAAGTCCGCCTGGGCCAACGCCATCGAACTCGGCGGCCGCCTGGAGGAGACCGACTTCCTCGTCCAGACCGCACGCGTGGACGAGGGTCCCGTCATCAAGCGCATCCGGCCCGGCGACCGCGGCCGCGCACGCCCCATCCGAAAGCGAAGCTGCCATATTACCGTCGTCCTGTCAGACGGAGGTACTTGACCGTGGGCCAGAAAGTCAACCCCATCTCCCTGCGTCTCGGCATCAACCAAACCTGGCGGAGCCGCTGGTACGCCGGAAAGAAAGAGTTCGGCAACCTCCTCATCTCCGACCAGAAAATCCGCCGCTTCATCCACAAGAACTACCTATTCGCCGGCATCTCACGCATCGACATCGAGCGGACCAGCGGCGAGGCACGCATCACACTCCACTGCGCACGCCCCGGCGTCATCATCGGCCGCAAAGGCCAGGAAATCGACCGCCTCCGCTCAGAGCTCGAAGAACTCGTCGCCTGTTCCATCCACATCGACATCAAGGAAATCTCCAGGCCCGAGCTTGACGCCACCCTCATCGCCCAGTCCATCAGCGAACAACTCCAGAAGCGCGCCGCATACCGGCGAGCCATGAAAAAATCCTCCCAGACCGCCATGCAGATGGGTGCCCAAGGCGTCAAAATCGAACTCGCCGGCCGTCTCGGCGGATCCGAAATGAAACGGCGCGAGCGCGTCGTCATGGGCATGATCCCCCTCCACACACTCATCGCCCAGATCGACTACGGCGTCGCCACCTGCATCACCACCTACGGCTGCATCGGCGTCAAGGTCTGGGTCTACACCGGCGACACCCCCGCCAAAGAAAAGCCACAGCACGCGCCCCCCGCTGAGACCGCGACCCCCGCCGGAGGGACCCCCTGATGGCCATGATGCCCAAAAGAGTCAAATACCGCAAAATCCAGCGCGGTAAGCTCCGCGGCCAAGCCACCCGCGGCCACTACGTCGCCTTCGGCGACTACGGCCTCCAAAGCCTTGAACCCGGATGGATTACCGCACGCCAGATCGAAGCCGGCCGCGTCGCCATCTCCCACTTCCTCGCCCGCGAAGGCCGCCTCTGGGTCCGCGTGTTCCCACACAAGTCCGTCAGCGCTCGACCCGCCGAAACCCGCATGGGAACCGGCAAAGGCGAACCCGCCTTCTGGGTCGCCGAAGTCAAGCCCGGCACCATCGTCTTCGAGATCGGCGGCGTCCCTGAAGACGCCGCCATCCAGGCCATGAACCGCGCCGCCCACAAGTTTCCCGTCAAGATGAAACTCATCCGCAGGAGACACGCCTGGTGAAACCCACGGAAATCCGAGCCCTCTCCGACGCCGAACTCCTCGCCGGGCTGGAAAACGCCCAGCAGAAACTCTTCAACCTCCACTTCCAGCGCGTCACACAAAACCTCGAAAGCACCGCAGAACTCAGAAAAACACGGCGCGACATCGCCCGCATGCGCACCATCTTCGCCGAGCGCCAAAGCGCCAGAGACACCGCCTCTGAACCCCAGGCCGAACAACCCAAAGAGGCCGCGAAAACATGACCCAGCAGCGCAAACCGCCCAAGACCATCGTCGGCACCGTCACCAGCGACGCCATGAACAAGACCATCGTCGTCCAGGCCGTCCGCATGGTCAAACACCGCCTCTACGACAAATACATCCGCAAGCCCCAGGTATTCAAAGCCCACGACGAAGAAAACCTGGCGCGCGCAGGCGCACGCGTCCGCATCGCCGCCACACGCCCCCTGAGCAAAACCAAGCGATGGCGGCTCATTGAACTCCTTGAGCAGGGGCCGGAAGACTAAAACATGATCCAGGCCGAAACCAGACTCGACGTAGCAGACAACAGCGGCGCCAAGCGCGTCGCCTGCATCAAAGTCCTCGGCGGAAGCCGCCGCCGATACGCCAGCATCGGGGACATCATCGTCGTCAGCGTCAAGAAAGCCGTCCCCAACGCACCCATCAAACAGGGCGAAGTCCTGCGCGGCGTCGTCGTCCGAACCAAGAAAGCCGTTCGCAGGCCCGACGGCTCCTACGTCCGCTTCGACAACAACGCCGTCGTCATCATCGGCGAAGACCTCAACCCGCGGGGCACCCGCATCTTCGGCGCCGTCCCCCGCGAACTCCGCGCCCGCAACTTCATGAAAATCATCTCACTCGCGACCGAGGTGGTCTGAGGAAAACCATGCACATCCGAAAGAACGACACCGTCGTCCTCCTGAAAGACTTCACCGGACCACAACCCAAGCGCAAAGGCGCCACCGCCCGCGTACTCAAAGTCTTCCCCAAGAAAAACCTGGCCATCCTCGAAGGCGTCAACATCAAGCACAAACACATCCGAGCCCAGACCAACCGCGACTACCCGCGCGGCGGCATCATCCGGAAAGAGGCCCCCGTCCACCTATCCAACGTGGCCCTCTACTGCCCCAAGTGCGAAAAGAAAACCCGCGGCGCCTGGAAAACCCTCGAAGGCGCCAAGAAAAACCGCGTCTGCGGGCGCTGCGGAGAGCCCATCGAGGCAGCCACCTGACACCCGTTTTGCGGAGCCGACAGCCCGTGGTCAACCTGCTTCAGAAATACAGAACCGAGATCGTCCCAGCCATGATGCAACGGTTCGGATACAAAAACTCCATGGCCGTGCCAAAGCTCGCAAAAGTCAAGCTCAGCGCAGGCATCGGCCGCACCACCGAAGAAAAAGAACGCCTTCAACAGGCCCTCGACGACCTCACCGCCATCACCGGACAGAAAGCCGTCCCCACCAAAGCCAAGAAATCCGTCGCCAACTTCAAAATCCGCAAAGGCATGACCGTCGGCACCACCGTCACACTGCGCGGAACACGCATGTACGAATTCCTCGAACGCCTCATCTCCGTCGCCATCCCGCGCATCCGCGACTTCCGCGGCCTCTCCCCCGCCGGATTCGACGGCCACGGCAACTTCTCCTTCGGCCTCAACGAACAAGCCGTATTCCCCGAAATCGACCCGGACAAGATCAAGGTCACCCAAGGAATGCACATCACCATGGTCACCACCGCCAAGAGCAACGACGAGGGCCGCGAACTCCTTCGTCAGTTCGGAATGCCCTTTGTAACAGGCTGAGGAACCCGCATGGCACGAAAATGCTGGATCATCAAATCGACCCAACCCCAAAAATTCAAAGTCCGCGAATACTACCGGTGCAAACTCTGCGGACGCCGCAGAGGCTACTACCGGAAGTTCCAACTCTGCCGGATCTGCTTCCGCAACCTCGCATCCGCCGGCCAGATCCCAGGAGTTCGAAAGGCCAGCTGGTAAGCGCGCCCATAGGAGCCGTTCACACATGACCATGACCGACCTTGTCGCCGACATGCTCACCCGAATACGCAACGCCGTGCGCAACAAAGCCAAGTCCGTCGAAGTCATCCAGTCCAAACTCAACCTGGCCCTCGCCGACGCCCTCAAGCGCGAAGGCTTCATCGGCGACTACGCCCCCCTCGACACCAAGCCCCAGCCCCTCATCAAAATATATCTCAAGTACGGCCCCGACGGCGAACAGGTCATCAACAGCATCCAGCGAGCAAGCACCTCGGGCCGGCGGAGATACCGCGGCGTCGACGAACTCGGAACCGTTCAGAACGGCCTCGGCATCTCCATCATCTCCACTCCCAAAGGCGTACTCAGCGACCGCGAATGCCGCAAACAGCGCGTCGGCGGCGAAGTCCTTTGCAAAGTATGGTGAAAACATGTCCAGAATAGGAAAATCCCCCGTTCCCGTGCCTCAAGGCGTCAAAATCGCCATCACGGACCAGGCCATCGCCATCGAGGGCCCCAAGGGCAAACTCGAACAGCCCCTCCACCCCGCCGTCTCCGTCACCTACGACGAAACCGCCCGGAACATCCACGTCACCCAGCGCCAAGTCCCAGGCACCCCGCTCCGCCAGGCCCGCCACCACCGCGCCATGTGGGGCACCACCCGAAACCTCATCGCCAACATAATCGAAGGCGTCGCCAAAGGCTACACCCAGCAGCTCCAGGTCGTCGGCGTCGGCTACAGCGCCCGTCTCGACAAACGCACCCTTTGCCTCAAGGTCGGCCTCGCCAACGAACTCCGCATCCCCATCCCTGACGCCGTCAACGTCGACCCGCCCGAGGCCGGCAACATCATGATTACCGGCGTCGGCCAGATCCCGGCCGCCACCATCACCTGCCACAGCGCCGACAAGCGCATCATCGGCCAGTTCACCTCGTCGCTGCGGCGCCTGCGGCCCCCCGAACCCTACAAGGGCAAAGGCATCCGCTACCTCGGCGAAGAAGTCAAGCGAAAGGCCGGAAAAGCCCTCGCGGCAGGAGCCAAGTAACACAGGACCCAACCATGAACAAACAGAAGGAAAAACGATTCAAACAGATCCGCCGGCACCGGCGAGTGCGGAAGACCGTCTTCGGCACCCCAGAACGGCCCCGGCTCGCCGTCTACCGCAGCCTCAAGCACATCTACGCCCAGATCATCGACGACACCGCCTCGCGCACCCTCGCCGCCGCCTCCACCCTCAGCCCCGACCTCCGCGAGACAGTCGCCGGCAAGAAACGCTGCCAGGCCGCCCAAGCCGTCGGCAAACGCCTCGCCGAAAAAGCCCTCGCCCACGGCATCAGGGCCGTCGTCTTCGACCGGGGCGGGTTCAGATACCACGGCCGCGTCAAGGCCCTCGCCGACGCCGCCCGCGAAGTCGGCCTCGTTTTCTAGGACGCAACATTTATTGATCGGAGGCCCCCTTGTCACAGGCAACGAAAGAAACCGCCAGCGACCTCTTTGAGACCGTCGTCAAGATCTACCGCTCGGCCACCGTCGTCAAAGGCGGCCGCCGCTTCAGCTTCGCCGCCCTCACTGTCGTCGGCGACGGCCACGGCCACGTCGGCGTCGGCTACGGCAAAGCCATCGAAGTCCCCGCCGCCGTCGAGAAAAGCTTCAAGAAGGCCCGGCGCTCCATGAACAAGATCACCCTTGTCGGGCACACGCTGCCCCACGAAGTCACCGGCCGGTACCTGGCCTCGCGCGTCGTCCTGAAACCTGCGGCGCCCGGGACCGGCATCATCGCCGGAGCGGCCGTCCGCGCCGTCGTCGAGGCCGCAGGAATCAAAGACATCCTCACCAAGTCCCTCGGCAGCAACTGCGCCAAGAACCTCGTCAAGGCCACGCTGCAGGGCCTCCTGACCCTGCGTGACCGGGCCACCGCCGAAAAACTGAGAGGAGTGTTACTCGAGTGAACCTGTCGCAAGCCGTCTCCGGAAAGAAGTTCCCCCCGCGAAAACGCGTCGGACGCGGAGCGGGCTCCGGCTCGGGCAAGAACGCCGGGCGCGGCATGCGCGGCGCCCACGCCCGCTCCGGCGCAAGCATCCGCTCCACCTACGAAGGCGGCCAGATGCCCCTCTTCCGCCGCCTCCCCAAGCGCGGATTCAACAACGCCCGCTTCCAGAAACGCCCCGCCGTCATCAATGTTGGCGACCTCGTCCGATGGCCCGGCGAAGAAGATGTCACCCCCGACGCGCTCCTCGCCGCCGGGCTCGTTCACGACATTTCCAACGGCGTCAAGGTGCTGGGCAGCGGCGACGTCGTCAAGCCCCTCACCGTCCGGGCCAACGCCTTTTCCAAAACGGCCCGGGACAAAATCCTTGCCGCAGGCGGCAAGGCCGAACTCCTTGAGTAACGCAGGAAACAAGAACCCTTGATCGAGCCACTCGTCAACTGCTTCCGCATCCCCGAGCTCCGGAGGAAAATTCTCTACACCCTCCTCATGCTCGCCGTCTTCCGCGCCGGCGCATACGTCCCCGTCCCCGGCGTCAACCCCCAGTCCCTCTCCCTGGCCGCCGGCCAGTTCGGCTCCGGCGCCCTCGGCCTCGTCGACATGTTCGCCGGCGGCGCCCTCAGCCAGTGCGCCCTCTTCGGCCTCGGCATCATGCCCTACATCAGCGCCTCCATCGTCTTCCAGCTCCTCGCGACCGTCATCAAGCCCCTCGAAGAACTTCAGAAAGAAGGCGAAGCCGGCCAGAAGAAGATCAACCAGTACACCCGTTACGCCACCGTCCTTCTCTGCCTCGTCCAGGCCGTCTTCATCGCCCGCGTCATCGAGCGCCTCCCTGTGAAAGGCGGCGTCCTCTTCGAGGGCTTCGGCGGCATGCGCTTCACCCTTATCTGCATGGTCGCCCTCACCGCAGGCACCATGTTCGTCATGTGGATCGGCGAACAAATCCAGGAACACGGCGTCGGAAACGGCATCTCGCTCATCATCATGGCCGGCATCGTCGCCCGCATCCCGCCCAACGTCATCGAACTCTGGCGGAACCAGGTCGACCGCAACCTGTTCAACCCCGCCGAACACAAAATCGGCATCGTCGGCATCGTCGGCCTCATCCTCATGTACATCCTCGTCGTCATCGGCGTTGTCCTCCTCAACCAGGGCCAGCGCCGCATCACCATCCAGACCGCCAAGCAAATCAAGGGCCGGCGCGTCTTCGGCGGCCAGCGCTACTACCTCCCCCTCAAAGTCGGCGCCGCAGGCGTCATCCCCATCATCTTCGCCCAATCCCTCCTCATGTTCCCCAGCATGATCCTCGACAACCTCTACAAACTCGCTCCCGCAGGCTCCATCTGGGCCGAACTCGTCGGCATGCTCTACCGCCTCTTCGCCTACAGCAGCTGGAGCTACCTTTTCATCTACGTCATCCTCATCACATTCTTCTGCTTCTTCTGGACCGCCGTCCAGTTCAACCCCATCAAGATGGCCGACGAAATGAAAGAGCACGGCAACTTCATCCCAGGCATCCGCCCAGGCAAGCGAACGGCCGAATACTTCGAGCGCGTCATGACACGCATCACCCTCGCCGGCTCCGCCTTCATCTCCATCATCGCCATCCTCCCCCACCTCATGCAGCGCAGCTACCCGGGCCTCCAGCAGGCCGCCTACATCTACGGCGGCACCGGCATCCTCATCGTCGTCGGCGTCGCACTCGACGTCGTCCAGAAAATCGAAAACCACCTGCTCATGAGACACTACGACGGCTTCCTCAAGGGCGGAGCACGCATCAGAGGGAGGCAGGGATAAATGGCACTCCGACTCATCTTCCTCGGCCCCCCCGGAGTGGGCAAAGGCACCCAGGCCCAGCGCCTCGCCGCCGCCCGGCGCATCCCACATATCTCCACCGGCGACATACTCCGCGCCCAGGTTGCCGCCGCCACCGTCCTCGGCCAGCGCGCCAAGCAATACATGGACAAGGGCGAACTCGTGCCTGACCAGCTCGTCGTCGACATGGTCGCCGGCCGCCTCACCATGCCCGACTGTCAGCCCGGATACCTCCTCGACGGCTTCCCCCGAACCATCGCCCAGGCCGCCGCACTTGAGAGCAAGCTCGCCGAGCGAAGTGAGAAGATCGACAAGGTCCTGTACTTCAGCGCTCCCGACGACATCCTCATCCGCCGCCTCTCCGGCCGCCGCGCCTGCCCCGCCTGCGGTGCCGGACACCACGTCGACACCATGCTCCCGAAAAAGCCCGGCACCTGCGACAAATGCGGGGCAAAGCTCATCCAGCGCAAGGATGACCAGCCCGACACCATCAAGAACCGTCTGGCCGTCTACCAGGCGCAGACCAGAGAACTGATCGACTACTACGAAGCGGCCGGCCTGCTTGTCGAGATCGACAGCACAGGCCCCGTGGACCACATCGCCCGGGCCGTCGCCGCCGCATTGGCAGCATGAACCCGCCCAGGGCGGGCGAACGTTGGATCTTTGAGAACACAGGAAGAAAAAATGTTCGGCGGAACAACGCTCAGGACCCCACAGGAACTGCTGATCATGCGAGAGGCCGGCCGCATCGTCGCCCTCGCCCTCGAACAGATCAGCCAGGCCGTGGCCCCGGGCGTCACCACGCTCGAGCTGGACGCCCTGGCCGAGGACGCCATTCGCAGCCGGAACGGCCGGCCGGCCTTCAAAGGCTACCGGGGCCCCGGGAAGGACCCCTTCCCGGCAAGCATCTGCGCCTCGGTCAACGATGAAGTCGTCCACGGCATACCCGGCCCCAGAAGAACACTCCGGGAGGGCGACATCATCAGCATCGACGTCGGCGTCGAATACCAAGGCTTCTACGGCGACACCGCCGCCACCTTCCCCGTCGGGCGGGTCTCGGCCAAAGCCCAGAAGCTCATCCGGGTCTGCCGCGAGGCCCTCGGCCTCGCCATCGAACAGGTCCGGCCCGGAAACGCTCTTTCAAAAATCAGTGAAACCGTCCAGCATCACGTCGAAGCCAACGGCTTCTCCGTGGTGCGCGACTTCGTCGGCCACGGCATCGGCACCGCCATGCACCAGGCCCCAGAGGTGCCAAACTACCTCAGCGGCCGCTGCCCCGGCCTCACGCTCGAACCCGGCCTCGTCCTCGCCATCGAGCCGATGATCAACGCCGGCGCCTACGAAGTCATCGTCGACGACAACCGCTGGACCGTGCGCACGGCCGACGGAAAGCTCTCCGCCCACTTCGAGCACACCGTCGCCGTCACCCCCGGCGGACACGAGATACTGACCCTCCCGTAAAACAAACGGGAGGAACGAAGAGAGAACTATGCCGAAAGAAGAAGCAATCCGTATCGAAGGCGTGGTCAAGAAAGCCCTGCCGAACGCCATGTTCAGCGTCGAACTGACCAACGGACACCGGGTGCTCGCCCACGTCTCCGGCAAGATGAGGATGAACTTCATCCGCATCCTGCCCGGCGACCTCGTCACACTCGAAATGTCGCCCTACGACCTTACCAAGGGCCGCATCGTCTACCGCGGCGCACGGCCCAAGACCGAGCCCGAGGAACAGAAAACATGAAAGTCCGAAGTTCCGTCAAGCGAATCTGCGAAAACTGCAAGCTCATCCGCCGCAAAGGCGTGGTTCGCGTCGTCTGCACCGAACCACGCCACAAGCAGCGGCAGGGCAAGTAACCAAGCTGGAGGTCCCTTATGCCTCGTATCATGGGTGTCGACATCCCCGGCCGGAAGCGCGTCGAAATCGCTCTCACCTATATCCACGGCATCGGCCGTCCCGCCGCCCTCAAAGTCCTCAAGGCGGCCGACATCGACCCGACCGTCAGGGCCGACAACCTGACCGAAGAACAACTGGCCCGCGTCGTCAGCATCATCGACCGCAGCCACACCGTCGAAGGCGAACTCCGCCGCATGGTCGCCCAGAACATCGCCCGGCTCCGCGAGATCAACTGCTACCGGGGCACCCGACACAAAAAAGGCCTCCCCGTGCGCGGCCAGCGGACACGCACCAACGCGCGAACGCGCAAAGGACCCAAGAAGACCGTCGCAGGCAAGAAGAGCGTCAAGTCACTCGGCTAACCGCCAGAGCCCGTTCAGGAGAACACTCTCGTGAAAGCAGCGCGAAAACGAATCCGGCGAGTCTCCTCGCAGGCCATCGCCACGATCAAGGCCACGTTCAACAACACCGTCATCTCCATCACAGACCTCAACGGCGACGTCCTCTGCTGGGCCAGCGCCGGCACCATCGGGTTCAAAGGCTCCCGCAAAAGCACACCGTTCGCCGCCCAGCGCACCGCCGAGAGCGCCGCCGACAAAGCCCAGAAAATGGGCGTCCGCCAGGTGGAAGTCCGTGTCAAAGGCCCAGGCTCCGGCCGCGAATCCGCCATCCGCGCCCTCCAGGCCGCCGGCCTCGAAATCAAGGCCATCGAAGACGTCACACCCCTCCCCCACAACGGCTGCCGCCCGAGGAAAAGACGCCGTGTATAATACATTCCATACAATCATCCCTGATACGCCGTTGAACCCAACAGGAGAACAGCGTGGCTCGTAACACCGGACCAAAGTGCAGACTGTGCCGCCGGGAAGGCCTCAAGCTCTTCCTCAAAGGCACCCGTTGCGACACCGCCAGATGCGCTATCGAACGCCGCGAATACCCGCCCGGCATGCACAGCTGGCCCAAGCGCAGCAAAGTCACCGCCTACGGCCTCCAGCTCCGCGAGAAGCAAAAGGTCAAGCGCTACTACGGCCTCCTCGAAACGCCATTCCGCATGGTCTTCCACCGCGCGGAACGCCAGAAGGGCAACACCGGCGACAACCTCCTTGTCGCCCTCGAAAGCCGCTTCGACAACATCGCCGTCGCCCTCGGATTCGCACGCTCCCACTCCGACGCGCGCCAGGTCATCCGCCACGGCCACCTCCTCGTCAACGGCCGGCGGGTGACCGTTGCGGCCCAGCCGCTCAAGGCCGGCGACCAGATCACCCCCGCCAACCGCGACAAGTCCAAAGCCCTCATCGCCGCCAACCTCGAAATCGCCAAGGGGCGGCAGGTGCCCACGTGGCTCGAAGTGTCCCTCGAGCCACCCCTCGGCAACGTCCTCCGCACACCGACCCGCGAGGACATATCCTTACCAGTCCAGGAGCAGTTAATCGTCGAATTGCTCTCCAAATAAGTGACATTTCGGCCCTACCCTCAGGGTATGGAGGTTATTCCGATGCGAAAAAGGTGGATGGGTTTCGAGCTTCCGGTCCGAGTCGTGTGCGACAGAGAAACGCTAACCGACACCTACGGCAAGTTCACCGCAGAACCGTTCGAGCGAGGCTATGGCACCACCGTCGGCAACGGCCTCCGCCGCGTACTCCTCTCCTCCCTCCGCGGCGCCGCCGTCTCCTCCGTCAAGTTCGACGGCGTCCAGCACCAGTTCCAGACCATTCCCGGCGTTGTCGAAGACGTCACCGACATCTGCCTCAACCTCAAGAAAGTCCTCGTCAAGCTCCACGCCGACGACGAACAAGTCATCAAGACACTCACCCTGGACGTCCGCAAGAAAGGCCAGGTCAAGGCCGGCGACCTGCAGCACGACGCCGACATCGAAGTAGTCAACCCCGAACTCCACCTCGCCACCATCAGCGAGGGCGGCAAGATCGTCGCCACACTCGAAGCCCGCCCCGGCCGGGGCTACAAGGTCGCCGAAGAGTTCGTCCGCGATGAGGTCGGCTACATCCCGCTCGACTGCGTCTTCTCCCCCGTCGTCAAAGTCAAACCACTCGTCGAAAACTGCCGCGTCGGCCAGGTCACCAACTACGACCGCCTCACCCTCGAAATCTGGACCAACGGCACCGTCGACCCCGAAATGGCCCTCGTCGAAGCCGCCCGCATCTACCGAAAACACCTCGACCCCTTCGTCCAGTACTTCGAACTCGGGCCTCCCATCGAAGACGCCGCCACCCAGCTCGCCGCCCAGAAAGAACTCGAACACAAAACCGAACTCGAACGCAGGCTGGCCCGGTCCGTCGACGAACTCGACCTCTCCGTCCGCGCAGCCAACTGCCTCGCCTCCCAGAAAATCGCCACACTGCGCGACCTCGTCACCAAAACCGAACAGGAGCTCCTCAGCTTCCGCAACTTCGGCCAGACGTCCCTGGCCGAGATCAAGGCCAAGCTGGCCGAACTCAGCCTCGAACTGGGCACGCAAATCGACTGAAAAACAGGATGACCGCCCATGCGACACAGAAAATCCAACCGTAAGCTCGGCCGCCGGTCCGCCGCGCGCAAGGCCCTCTTCCGACGCCTGGTCCTCGGCCTCTCCCTCG
>CAYXNI010000030.1:0-12476 GCA_964466285.1 uncultured Planctomycetota bacterium
AGAAGGCCCTGACGGCGGTCGCGTTGCTCTTTGCGATCTTCCGGTCGAAGCCGAGTCCTTTCTGCATTCTGGACGAGGTTGACGCGCCGCTGGACGAGAACAACATCGACCGGTTCTGCATGCTGGTGCGCGAGTTTTTGCAGGACTCGCAGTTCCTGGTCGTGACTCACAGCCGGCGGACGATGGCGATGGCGGACGCGCTGTACGGGATCACGATGCAGGAGCCGGGCGTGTCGACGAAGGTGTCGGTGAAGTTCGCGGACGGGGGAGCGGACGTGGCGGCGGCAGGATAGGGGAGAATCGCCAAGACCGCCAACGGAACAGAATCGAACCGCCAAGAACGCCAAGAACGCCAACGGAACAGAATCGAACCGCCAAGAACGCCAAGAACGCCAACGGAACAGGGTCAAACCGTCAAGACCGCCAAGAACGCCAGGAAGCGGTATCCTTGTGGTCGAAGAGGCCGGTTGAGCGCGGAGAGGGGGAGATGTTTCAGACTCGGGTGGCTACAGCCTTCCCGAGCGCAGGATTCCCCAGGCGAGCCAGAGGGAGAGGATGCCGGCAAGGCCGTATCCCATGATGCCGGGGATGGAGACGCCACGGTAGGCAAGGAGGTCGTAACGGATGAGGAGCGAGGAGGCGACGAGCAGGGCGGCGACGTAGATGCTGATGGCGAGGCGGTTGCTGGCGCGGTCGAGTTCGCTGACGACGCGTTCGAGTCCGCGGTGGCGGAAGCCGATCTGGAACTGGCCGGCCTCGGCCTTGCGCATGATGCTGCGGATGTCTCGCGGAATGTTCCTGAGGAGACGGAGCAGGCTGAGGGCGTTGAGTCCGGCATGGGCGGCCAGCCGCCGGGGTGACAGGCGTTCCTTGAGTATCTCGTCGGTCTTTGGTGCGGCCATGCGGAGGACGTCGTAGGAGGGGTCGAGGATGCGCGTCACGGAGGAGAGAGTGGCTACGGACTTGCCGAGCATGACGAGGTCGCGTGGCAGGGCGAGGTCGTTCTGGCGGGCGACGCGGACGAGTTCGGCGAACAGCCTGCGGATGTCGATGTGTCCGAGCGGCATGCCGCGATATGTGTGATAGAGGTCGGCGAGGTCGGTGCTGAACTCGCGGAGGTCGAAGTCATCGCCGATGATGCCGATCTCGGCGGCGGTTTCGCCGATGAAGTCGATTTCTCCCTGGACGGCGGCGACGAGGATGGTGGTGAGGAGGCCCTTGAGTTCGGGGGTGAGGTGGCCGACCATGCCGAAGTCGATGAGGCCGATGGTCCCGTCGCTGGTGACGATGAGGTTGCCGGAGTGCGGGTCGGCGTGGAAGAGGCCGGTTTTGAAGTACTGGTTCATGAAGCATTCGGCGAGGCGCCTTGCGAGGAGGGGGCGGTCGTATCCGCGGCGGTCGAGCTCGGCGATGTCGCTGATGGGAACGCCTGAGAGGCGCTGGAGTGTGAGGACGGCGGAGGTGGTGTATTTCCAGCAGACGGCGGGAGCGCGCACGCCGCCGGCGTTGGGGAGATTTTCGTGGAACCAGGCGGTGTTGGCGGCCTCGACGGTGAAGTCGAGCTCGTTTCGCATGGCCCGTTCGAACTCTTCGACGATGACGGTGGGCCGAAGTTCGGGGAAGCGGGGCTCGGCGAGCTTCGCGAGGCCGCGCAGGATGGCCATGTCGGCCAGGATGGCGTGTCTGATGCCTGGGCGGCGGACCTTGACCATGACCTCTGTGCCGTCGCGAAGCGTGGCCTGGTGGACCTGGGCGATGGAACCGGAGCCGGAGGGCTGGTCGCTGAAGGAGGAGAAGACTTGGCCGATGGGGAGCTTGAGTTCGGTTTCGATGATCTGGCGGGCCATGGCGGAATCGAAGGGGACGACCTGATCGCGGAGTCGTTTGAACTCTTCGGCGAAGGTCTCGCCGACGATGTCCGGGCGGGTGGACAGGATCTGGCCGAGCTTGATGAAGGTGGTGCCGAGTTCCTGAAGTGCTTTGACGAGGCGCTGTTCAGGTGTAAGGTCCTTGGGGGTGGCACGGCGGCGGAAGAGCAGGATGCGGCCGATTCCGCGTTCGCGGAGGCCGAGCTTGTCGACCTGGCGGCCGAATCCGTAGCGTGCGAGGACGAATGTGATTCTGGCGAGTCGAGGGAGGTTTCTGCGCAGGCGAAGAATGTCGGTGAAGGCCAAGCGGATGCCCCCTGGGTCTCAGCCCTTGAGGTTTACTCTGACGCCGATCTCGGCGAACCTGTGTCTGCAGTCCTCGGCTTGTTCTTCGGTGAGGTCTTTGGCCACGGTGAGAACGGTGCGCCTGTTGAGGTCTACCAGCGCCTCGTCTCGACTGATTCCGAGGTACTCGGCCATGATGTCCGAGGCTTTCTGCTTTTTCTCCCCTTTGATCTTGCCCACGATTAGGACGCGGAAGGTTCCGCCGCCAACGGGAGCCGGGCTCGGCGGTGAAGGTGGCGCGGGCGGTCTGGAAGTCTTATCGAGAACCACTTTTTCATCAGAGAGGCTGACGTCGTCCGACAGCTCGGCGACTTCTTCGATGATGGGTTCGAGGACGGCGTCTTCTTTGGTGCCGAAGGCGGACTGTTGCTCGGCAGACTGCGGGCCCGGTTGAGGGTTATGTGGAGTTGCCGACGGTGGGGTGGCTGAATGAGCGGGCGGCGAGGAAGGCATGCTCTGGGCAACCGCCTGGGAAGGCGGGAATGCCGCGGGTTGTGCGGGGGAATCGGACGCCTCTGGCCCGGCATGGACCTGTATTTGCAGGCGTGCACCGCAGTTCGGGCAGATCACGTGATTGCCGGACCGTTTGGTGATGTCGGGCAGCAGAGGCCATCGGAGGGCCTGAAGCTTGCCTACGGGTTGTCCGGTGATGAGGATGTCGGCTCCGAGGGCTTTGAGACGGGTCGCATATGTGCCGACGTTGCGGGCTTGTAAGGGGGTCAGCTTGTCGAGGAGGATGATCGGGGCGTTCTTGACGATGTTCATTGCGGTGGGCTTGTCGAGCGGGAACAGCGTGGTCAGTTCCTGTGCAACGTCGGTCAGTGCGTCTGACCGGACACCGTTCAGGATGAGCTTGAAGTCGGTCTTGGACTCCGATTGGGACATCTGACACTCCGTTAACGTGGCCGACCGGACCGGAGGCCGGTACGATACGACGATAGTAGCGCCTTAACGAGTGCATGTCAAGGAAATGAGGCCGGACATCTCCGCGAAATGCGGGGGTTGGACGGGGGGGGTGAATCGGGGTTGAATTGACTGCCGGTTTTGACGAAACTGATGTATAATAAGAAGGAGCCGTGGGTTGGACGGAACAAGAGGTCTTCTTGCAGTGAGTGACAATGGCTGAGGCTGGCAGCTCAGCGGGGATTCTCGAGCCCGAACCGATGAACCTGAGCCGGGTTCTGAGGGCGGCGATTCCCTTTCTGCTGATGGGTGTTGTTTTCGCGGGGGCGTTCCACCGTGTGTGGCACCGGTGGACGGCGGAGGAAGACTACTACAGTCACGGCCCGCTGATACCGTTTGTGACCGCGTACCTGGTGCTTCGGAAGCGGAGGGAGCTTACGGGCGAAGCGCCGCCCGAGACCGGGGTGCTGTACGCGGGCGGAATCGGGGCAGGGATACTGTATTTCATTTTCAAGAGCTATAAGAAGGAGTTGGCGGGTCATGGCATCGGGACGGAGCATCTGTTTGTCATTCTGGCGGGGGCGAGCGCCCTGTATCTGGTGTATTGCCTGCGGAGGCTGAAGCCGGAGCCGTGGAAGCCCGGTCTTCTCGTGTTCGTGCCCGGCCTGCTCTTCTGCACCGTGGCGTCCGTCTTTGAGATCGTGTCGGTGGCGTGGTTCTTTGTGCTGGTCACGGTGATCGGCCTGGTGCTGTATTACCTCGGCAAGCGGGTAGCCCGCGTGATCGCGTTCCCGCTGCTGTTTTTGTTCACGACTGTTCCCATGCCGGAGTACATCATACAGCGGGTGACTCTGCCGCTGAAGTCGTTCGCGACGGCAAATACGGTGCGGGCCCTGCAAAGTTCCGTGCTGCGAATAACGTGCGAACAGCGGGGGGCGTCCAAGATTGTGTTGGTCGGGGCCGATGGGAAGGGCCGGGATCTGACGGTTGGTGCGCCGTGCAGCGGGTTGCGTTCGCTGATTGCTCTGATTTCGTTCGGCCTGCTGTTCGCGTACATCACGCCGCTGTCGATGGGGAAGAAGGCGGTCCTGTTTCTCGCGTCGATTCCGGCGTCGTTCATCGCAAATTGGTTCCGAATTATGGCGCTGGCGCTGGTCACCTACTGGTGGGACGCGAAGGTCGCCGTGGAAGACGGGCTGTGGGTGCGCCTGGAGTCGACCTGGCTCAGCTCGGTGGTCCCAAATCTCAAGACGCTCTCGGAGAAGGAACCGGTGCACGATTTCATAGGGATCATGGTTTTCGTGGTCGCGTTCATCGGGCTGTTTGCGCTGGAGCGTCTGCTGACCCGCATGCAGCAGCGGCAAGACGCCAGGAAGAGAGGTCTTGCGGGGTCCGAGCTCGCGTTGGAGACGGCCGATGTTTGAACTGCGACAAAGAAAAGCGATCCTGCTCGTGGCGGGCGCGGTTTTCGTATGCAGCGTGGGAGTCGTGATAGGGCTGGCCCGGTCAGCCTCGGATGACCTGCGCCCGGCGCCGTGGGGGAATCGGGTGCCTGGCTTTGTCGTGGTGGGCATTGCACTGGCGATCGGGTGCGCGGCCTTCGCCCGCGGCAAGAGACAAGACACTTCGTACTGGGTAATGACCGGTTTGCTGACGATGTCCGCCCTGTTGACAAGTTCGTATTGGCATGAGGCGCCGGCGCCGCCGGCAGGCGGGCAGGCCAGGACCATTCCGCGTGAGCTCGGCGGCGGGGAGTGGACGATGATCGAAGATCGAGACCATGAGCCTGACGAGCGGACCGTACTAATTCTGGGCACGAACGACATCGTGATGCGGAACTACCGGCGCAGGAACAGCTCCGACAAGGTTGAGCTGGCGGTGATCTTTGGCAACAAACGGACGAGCGTTCATCCGCCCGAGAAGTGCTACGGGTCGCAAGGCCGGGAGTTTCATGAGATCGCGGCCGACAGTTTCGTGACCGAGGACGGCCGCACGATCCCCGGCACGCGCCTCGTGTTCACGGGCGGCGGACCCGGCCAGGCCGTCTTTTTCTGGTACAGAGCGGGCAGCTACAACGCGGCAAACATCCTTCGCCAGCACATCAACGCCGTCTGGTGCAGCTTGATGGGGCGGAACACGAGGATCGGGCTGATCCGGCTTGCGACCAACATCCGTGATGACCTCTCAGACACGCCACAGGCGATGGCCCGCCTGAAGGACTTCGCCCGAGCGGTCTTCCCCGAAATCGAGCTCAAGGTGCCGTAGTGTCTGGCGCGGGGTCTGTCGGATGCCTGCGGCAACTGCGCAGAAGAACGGGGGGGGGTAACGCGGGGGCCAGGCAAGCTAGCGGGCGCTGCGTCTGCCGGTCTTGGAGCGAGAGTTTCTGGCGGCTGCGCCCGACCTGTGGTTCAATGACATCAGCATCTTCAACGCGAGCCGCGAGGGCTCGGACTTGCCGTTCTCCCAACGGTTCACCGTGGCAAACGTCACCCCGACCTCGTGTGCGAATTCCTCCTGGGTGAGGCCCATCTGCTTCCGCAGCGACCTGATGTTCGCGCCGTCCATTGTTTGTTGTCTCACGTCCTTGCTCTCGCGGTGTTCCCCGCCCGGTGTCCCAAACTCGCGCGATTTTCCATGCCCGCTTTTTCCTTACGCTCAGTGCGGTGGAATTATAGCATCAGTCATAAAACTCGTCCACGAAAAAATCGGAAAAAAATGAAGTCAGGTTCCGACGCATCACTCGGCGCTTGGAAGCTGTCTCAGAACGTGGATCAACTGGCGGCGCGGACGTCCCCTTCGGCAGGCTCAGGGCCGTGAGCGCCCGTGTCAGAATTCGCATTTGAACCCGGGCAGGACGGACGTGCCACGGTCTTGAAACAGCGTGTTAGGGTTTGATCTCATCGTTTTCGTCGGGTAGAATGAAGCGGTTGCTCGAGGCTGCTTCCAGGACTTGCGAGGGCGTCCCAGTGGCGACGTATCTGGTCACAGGCACGGCGGGCTTTATCGGTTTCCACACCGCGAGGAAGTTGCTCGATGATGGGCACACCGTGGTGGGGTACGACAACCTGAACGATTACTATCCGGTCGTGCTCAAGCAGGCCCGTCACGCGCAACTCAAGTCCGTGAGGACGTTCACGGCGATCGAGGCGGACCTGTGCGACGTGAAGAAGCTTGAGGAAGTGGTCGCCGCTCACAAGCCCGAGGTGTTTTGCCACCTCGCCGCGCAGGCGGGCGTGCGCTACTCGCTGACCAACCCGCTCGCCTACGAGCGTTCGAACCTTCTCGCTTTTCTCAACGTTCTGGAGGTGTGCCGCCACCGGAAGATCCGGCGCCTCGTTTACGCCTCGAGTTCCAGCGTGTACGGCGGGAACAAGGAGCTCCCCTTCAGCGAGACCCAGCCCGTCGACCGCCCGATCAGCCTGTACGCTGCCACGAAGCGGTCGAACGAGCTCATGGCCCACGTCTACACACATCTTTTCGGCCTCCAGACGATCGGGCTGCGGTTTTTCACCGTGTACGGCCCCTGGGGCCGGCCCGACATGGCCATGTGGCTTTTCACCGAGGCCATGACCCAGGGCAAGCCCATCGAACTTTATAACTACGGGGAAATGCAGCGGGACTTCACCTACGTCGACGACGCCGTCTCGGGCGTCATCGCGTCCATGCAGGTGGACGGCCTCGATGCGTACGAGATCTTCAACCTCGGCAACCACCGGGCGGAGGATCTCATGCACCTTATCGGGATGCTGGAGAAGGAACTGGGGGTTGAGGCGAAGAAGAAACTGGTGGCCATGCAGCCGGGCGACGTTCCCGCGACCTACGCCGACATCGGCCGCGCCCGCGCGAAGCTCGGCTTCGAACCGGTCACCCTTGTGGAGGCCGGCGTTCACAAATTCGTCCAGTGGTACAAGAGCCACGCCGACCTGATCCAGAAGATCAGGGCCGCCCAACAGGCGCGATAGCCGCGCCCGTCGCCCCCGTCACCGCCTTCCCCGAATCCTGAGGCGACGCCTGGCGCCATGCCCTCGGCGGATCAGTCCTCTGATCCCAGCGACACCCGCACCTGCTCGATCACCCGCTCCGGCGTGATCGACTCGATGCCCCCCTCGAAATTGAGAATCACCCGGTGCCGCAGGCAGGCGAGGATCGAGGCCTCGATGTCTGCCGCCTGGAGCTCATCACGGCCGGCGAGCAGCGCGTACACCTTCCCCGTCAGGATCAGCGCCTGCGCGCCACGCGGGCTCGCCCCGTACCGCACGTAGCGGTTCGCCAGTTCGACCGACTCCGCCCGGCCCGGATGCGTTGCCAGCACCGCCTGCGCCGCGCGGGCCGCCGCCTCACGGGTCAGCGGCACCTGCCGCACCGCGGCGAGCATCGCGTTGACTTCCTCTGGTCCGGTCACCGCGTTCAGCAGTTCGTTCGGCCTCACGCTTCGCCGGCCGATCTCGCGTAGCGCCCCCTCGTCCGGATAGCCCAGGACCAGCTTCACGAGGAACCGGTCGAGTTGCGCCTCCGGCAGCGCATACGTCCCGCTGCTCCCCTCCGGCGGCTGGGTGGCAATGACGAAGAAGGGCCGGTCCAGCTCGCGCGTCACACCGCCCGCCGTCACCCGCCGCTCCTGCATGGCCTCGAGGAGCGCCGACTGCGTCTTCGGCGTCGCCCGCGTGATCTCGTCCGCCAGCAGCACCTGCGTGAAGACGGGGCCGGCGCGGAACTCGAACCGCCGGGTCCCGTCCGGCTCCTCCACAAAGATATTCGTCCCCGTGATGTCCGCCGGCATCAGGTCGGGCGTGAACTGGATTCGAGAGAACCGCAGCCCGACCGCCGTGCTGAACGCTTTCGCCAGCAGCGTCTTCCCGAGCCCCGGCTCGCTCTCGACCAGCACGTGCCCGCCGGCGAAAAACGCCGCCAGCAGCGCCGTGATCTCCTCCTCACGGCCCGTCACCGCCTCGGCCATCGCCGACCTCAGCCGGCCGAACGTGTCTTGAAACCGCTTGATCTGTCCCGCATCCATGTCTGAATCCAGGAATCCAGAGTTTAAAGTTCAAAGTCTAAAGTTGCGTGAAACAAGGCACTCTTCTTTCAACGTCGTGTTCCTTCGCGGCTTTCTGCCCTTGCGGTCAGGTCTTTCTTTTCAACTTTCAACATTCAACTTTAAACTTGAAACAATTTCCTCAACCACATCATCCGTCGTCACATTCTCCGACTCCGCCTCGAACGACAGGGTGATCCGGTGCCTGAGCGCCGGCAGTGCCAGCTCCCGGATGTCGTCCGTGCTGACGTTATACCGCTCCCGGAGCAGCGCCCGCACCCGCGCTCCCAGGAGCAGCGCCTTTAACGCGCGAGGGCTCGCACCCGACCGCACGTACCTGTGGCCCGTGCGCGTGGCCCGTACCAGCGCCAGCGCGTAATCCTCCACGTGCGACGCCACCGGAACCTGGTACGCGATCTCGCGCATCTTCAGAATGTCGGTGCGCGACGCCACCGGCTTCGCCTCGGGCGCCGACTCTGCGGTCGTCCTCTCGAGAATCTGTTGCAGTTCCGCCGCGCCGGGCATGTTGACAACCAGTTTGAACAGGAACTTGTCGAGCGCCGCCTCCGGCAGCGGGTACGTCCCCTCCTGCTCGATCGGGTTCTGGGTCGCCATCACGAAGAACGGCTCCTCCAGCCGCATCGTCTCCCCGCCGGCGCTGACCGAATGCTCCTCCATCGCCTCCAGCAGAGCCGACTGCGTCCGCGGCGTCGCCCGGTTGATCTCGTCCGCGAGCAGCAGGTTGGTGAAGACCGGGCCGGGCACGAAGACCATCGTGCGCCGTCCGCCCGACTGGTTGATCATGTTCGTGCCCGTGATGTCCGCCGGCATGAGGTCCGGCGTGAACTGCACCCGCCGGAACCCCAGCTCACACGCCCGAGCCAGCGCCAGCAGCATCATCGTCTTGCCCAGGCCCGGCACGCCCTCCACCAGCACGTTGCCGCCGACGACCAGCGCGGTCAGCACCTGCTCGATCACGTCGTCGTATCCGACGATGACCTTTCCCACCTCGGTCCCCACCGCGCGGAACCGATCCCGGAATTCCGAAGCCAGAACGGCAACATCTTTCGATGAACTCAACGCATGTCCTCGCACACGCAGAAACCTCAGCAATTCTACCACGACGGCGGGCCGCCGTGAAAGCTCAAATCCACCCTCACAACGCTACGAACGTTTCCCGACGCAACAAGTTCTGTCGCAGCACACGTCCTCTTTCCTGTCCTCTTTCCTGTTGCCCTTCGCCAGGTTGTGGATAAGATATCATTATGAGCGTCAGAGTTCTCACGTTCGGCCTGGCCTTGATCATCGCGTTCGGCATGGCGATGGCCGTCTGGCATGGCCTTCCGCTTGCTTTCGGCCGGCCACGCACTCACCTTCGGCCCGTTCAGTGTGAAAAGCATAACCATGATCGCCAATCACTTGCCTCCCACGCACCCGGAGAACCGGAGCCTGCCGAGACATCCGTTCGCACGCCCCAGCCCACGCAGAGCTGTCTGGCGGGCCTCAGCCATTGGATAAACAAGGCCCCCCTGTCTCCCGGACACCTGGCCGAGCTTGGTGCGCCGGCTCACAGATCACTCGCCTCTTTCGGACAGCAAGCGCTTTCTGTGCCCTTCGCCCTCCGCATTTGAGCTCTCTCCCCGGTTCGGACAAGTCGTAAAGTCGGCAACCGCGGGTCCTGCTCCGCCGGCCGACTGGTTCCCACACAAGTAAACGCCCGAACAAGGAGATGACTACGATGTCTTCACACGCGCATGCTGAATTGACCGCGTTCTGCGAACGCTGCCGCCGCCTCGTCGCCGCCAAGAAGCGGCCTGTCCGGCACCTGCAACACCTGAAACTGTGCGTGATCACGCTCGGCTTGTGGCTCCCGATCTGGTTTCTGTTGTGCGTCAGCCCCCGCGAGGTCGTCTGCAGCGAATGCGGCGGCACAATCGACGGGCTACGTTGCAGCGAGAACACGACGGTCGCTCGCAGAAAAAAGGCCGGCAGGGCCACCTGATCCCGTTGAAAGGGCAGAACGCCACGGATGTTGCTTCAGCCGGTGGCTTCGAGTGCTCGGCGGAGGAAACCCCTGTTTTCCTCAAGCCGCTTCTCCGCCTCGGCCACCGTCAGCCCCAGCTTCTCCATCACGATCGCCGTCTTCACTCGGCCGCCCGCCGACTGGATACGCTGCCACGCCTGCTCGTTGTCCGTCAGGCCCGTCACGGCCTTGAAGATGCGGACGGCCCTGTCGCGCAGCTTTGCGCTCCTCGCGCTCAGGTCGACCATCAGGTTTCCGTACGCCTTACCCAGCCGAATCATTGAGCCGGTCGTTATCATGTTCAGCACCATCTTTGTCGCCGTGCCGGCCTTCATGCGTGTTGAGCCTGCGAGCACCTCTGGTCCGACCACTGGTGCGACGATCACGTCGATCCCCCGCGCCGTCTGCCGTACGGCGTCGTTGCACGTGACGAGCGCCGTCGCCGCGCCCAGCTCGCGCGCCCGTTCGAGCGCACCGTGCACGTACGGCGTCAGGCCGCACGCCGCGATCCCGATGACAATGTCCCGCTCCGTCACCCGGCGCTCGCTCATCGCCTTCGCGCCGTCCTCGGCGACGTCCTCCTTGCCCTCGGACGAGCGCACGAGAGCGGCCGGCCCGCCCGCGATGACGCCTTGCACCATCTCCGGCTCCGTCCCGAACGTCGGGGGGCACTCCGACGCGTCCAGCACGCCGAGCCGGCCGCTCGTCCCCGCGCCCACGTACAACAGCCGTCCGCCGCGCCGGAACCGCTCGACCGCGAGGTCGATCACCCGCGCGATCTCGTCGAGCTGGTCACGGACCGCCGCCGCCACGCCAGCGTCCTCGGCGTTGATGACTTCGGCGATCTCGCGGGACGACATCACATCGATACGTGCCGACGCCGGATTGGCCTGCTCCGTCGGCCAGTCATCACGACATTCACGCTTTGCATCCATTATGTCTTCTTCCTGTTTCAGGAGTCCTGCGGCCGCCGGGTTTTCCGTGGCCTTCGCGGTACGATGATGGGGCCGACGAGCGACGCGCCCGGCACGATCTTCCCAAGTACGACCCGGCGTGACGCGCCGGTCGCGCCGAGCACGTTCCCCGGCCGTCCGTGCAGCGTCAGGTACGCCAGGATTGCGAAGGCGAGCGCCTCCTTGGCGTCCGCCGGGATTCCCGCCTCGTCGCTCGTCCGCACCCGCGCCCCGGGCAATTCGTCCCGCAGCATTCGCATCATCGTTGGGTTGCACACCCCGCCGCCCGACGCGATCACCTCAGGCTTCCGCGGGCCGGGCAGCGCCCGGCGAATCGCATCAGCGATCGTCCGCGCCGTCAGCGCCGTCGCCGTCGCGAGCACGTCCTCGTCCCTATGCCCATGGCACCGCGCGAGCAGGCGCTCCGCGAAGTGACGGCCGAACTTCTCCCGGCCCGTCGACTTCGGCGGCGGGGCCGCGTAGTACCTGTCCGCGAGCAGCGACCTCAGCACCGGCCGAATCACACTCCCACGCGCCGCCATTCGTCCGTCGCGGTCGCGCTTCTTCCGTCCGCCGGACAGCAGTTCCATCAACCCGTCAACCACCATGTTGCCCGGGCCGGTGTCGAACGCGACGACGTGGTCGAGGGTGCATCCTGCGGGCAGGACCGTGATGTTGGCGATGCCGCCGATGTTCAGGACCGCGCGGTGGATTTGTGGGTCCCGCAGGAGCAGGAAATCGACGAGCGGGACGAGCGGCGCACCGCAGCCGCCTGCCGCGATGTCCCTGGTGCGGAAGTCGGCGACCGTCGTGATCCCCGTCCGCTCGGCGATGACGCACGGCTCCGCGACCTGCAGCGTGGAGCGCCCGGGCCCCTCGGCCACGTGCCACACTGTCTGACCGTGCGAGCCGATCGCGTCCACGTCACGCGGCTTGACCCCCGCAGCTTCGCACACCCTCAGCGCGGCGCGGGCGAACAACTCGCCCAGCTCGAAGTTCAAGCGGCATGCGTCCTCGACGGTCCGCACGCCGAGCACGCGCCTCCGCTCCCCGCGCGTGTACGGCACCGACACGAACGCCTCGATCCGCGCCGACAGCCCCCCGCGCCGGTCCGCAATCTCCGCCAGGCATGCGTCAATACCGTCCGCCGATGTGCCCGACATCAGCCCGATTATCTTCATTGCGCACTTCCGCCTTTCGCTCGCCGTTGCGTCAGACCATTCAGGTTGCAGGATTGTATCACGTTCGGGCAGGGCGGCGGAAGCCTGAACTCGTTTCGGGGCCTCTAACATGACCTTGGTGGGGCAGGCATTCCTGCCTGCCCAACGGCGGACAGGAATGTCCGCCCCACC
>CAYXNI010000031.1:0-12347 GCA_964466285.1 uncultured Planctomycetota bacterium
GCGGCGGCGAGTCGGCAATTTTTCCACGCTTCAGCGCGGAGGCAGAAGGAAGCTGGCATAGAAGCGGCGCTTGCCAAGCGGCTGGGACCGGAGAACTGAAAGGCCCTCGGGGAGGAGTTTCCCCACGACGTGCCGTGAAGGGGGGCTGGCGAAGCCGAGGTTAAGCCGGCCGGTCTCCTGTCCTTGACGCGATCGGCGCCGTGCACCATCAACTCAATGGACGACGATGTCTGCCGCGTCCTGCAGGAAAGTGGGTGTGTCACTCCAGCAGCAGTTGCATCAGGGTGACGTCGATCCATCGGTCGAACTTTCTGCCGGCTTCGCGCAGTTCGCCGACTTCTTTGAAGCCGAGCGTCTCGTGCAGTGCGATGCTGGGGACGCTGTGGTCGGCGATGCGTGCGACGATCGAATGATGGGCCAGCCCGCGCGCGAGCTCGATCAGCCGGCGCAGGAGCGCCGTGCCGATGCCGCGGCCGCGCCGGTCGTGCTTCACGTAGACGGAGTCCTCGACCGTCTTCTCATACGCGCACCGCTCGTGGAAGACATTGAGCGACGCCCATCCGACGACTTCGCCGTCCTCGCGCGCCACGATGACCGGGTGCTTCTCGCCGTGGCGGCGGAACCAGTCAAGCTGCTGCGTCCTGGTCCGCGGCGTCACGTCGAACGTGGCCGTGCTGTGCAGGATGGCGTCGTCGTAGATGGACGTGATTCCCGGCAGGTCCCTTTTTTCGGCCTGAGCGATTTCGATCACTTGTGTGCCCCAGTTCCAGCGTGAGGTCTGGTGTTCAAGGCTTACAGTCGGGCCGGTGCGTGCGCGGGCAGGTGTGTTCGGGCGACGTGTGGGTCAATAGGCCTCCATTTCGTCGAGGAGGGAGAAGACGGCGTCGGCGACGTGCTGGACGGTGATGTGCAGGACGCACTTCGGGTTATCACAGGTGCGCCTGGTGCAGGGCCGGCAGTCCATCGGGATCTCGACCACGCGGGTGCGGGGGTGCCGCGGGGCGTATATGGCCGGGTCTTTCGGGCCGAAGATGACGACGGGCGGGGTGTCGACCGCGGCGGCAAGGAGTGCGGGGCCAGTGTCTGCGCCGATGAAGGCGTCGCACAGGCTGAGGAGGCTTGCGAGTTCGACGACGGACCGGGTCTCGGGGGCGATGACGGCGTTGGTGCCGGAGGCGGCGGTTAAGGCGAGGTCGCGCTCGCCGGGGCCCCAGGTGACGAGCGAGGCGTATCCGCGCTGTTCGAGCAGGCGGATGATCTCCCTGTACCGGTCGGCGGGCCAGCGCTTGTATGCGCCGAACCTGCTGGTGCCCGGATGAACGGCGACGACAGGATGAGTGGCGAGGCCGCGCTCATCAAAGACGCGCCTGGCGAAGTCGGCGGCGCCGGGCGGGAGGTCGAGGCGCGGGACGCCGGTCACGGGCGCCGCGCCGGCGGCCCTGGCGAGCGCGAGCGCCCGGTCGATGCGGTGGATTCGGCCGCCGCCCACGGCGCAGCGGCGGTTTGTGAAGAGATAATTGAACTCCTTGCAGAGGCCGCGCGCGAACCCGGCCCGGTCGTGGGCGCCGGTGAGCCGTGTGACGACGCCGCTCCGCAGGTTGCCGTGGAAGTCGATGGCGAGGTCGAACTTCTTGGCGCGCAGTTCCTGAGCGAAGCCCACGACCTCGGCGGGGAGCGAGAAGGCGTCGCTGAGGTTGCGGAGCTTTGCGAGCCAGTGTTTCTTCGGCACGGTGATGATCTGGTTCAGGCGGGGCGGACGGGGCAGGATGTCGGCCCAGGGCGTTTCCACAAGCCAGGCGATGTGGGCCGCGGGATAGGCGGCGCGGAGGGCATCAAGGGCCGGGAGCGTGTTGATTATGTCGCCCAGGCCGCCCAGCCGCACGATGCAGATTTTCTTCGCATCGATCATGATGCGGCATTATACAGGGACCAGGGATTGGGGACTAGGGACTAGCCCTTGATGACTCCGAACGGCCGCATGCGGCAGACTCGGCGGGAGAGGCCGGCGCGGTGGACGATGTCGACGACGATATTGACGTCCTTGTAGGCATCGGGCTGCTCCTCGTCGAGGCCGGTGCGGCTGCGCGAACGGGCGACGATGCCTTTCTGGGCGAGTTCCTTCTGGATGGAGCGGCCTTGGGCGGCGCGGATGGCGGCGCCGCGGCTCATGACGCGGCCTGCGCCGTGGCACGTGGTGCCCCAGGTCTCGTCCATCGCCTTCTGCGTGCCGAGCAGGAGGTAGCTGGCGCGGCCCATGTCGCCCGGGATGAGAACGGGCTGGCCGAGGTCGCGATAGACCGCGGGGAGTTCGGGATGGCCGGGCGGGAACGCGCGGGTCGCGCCCTTGCGGTGCACGCAGAGCTTGCGCTTGCGGCCGTCGACGTCGTGCTCTTCGATCTTGGCGATGTTGTGCGCGACGTCGTAGATTACGTCCAGCCCAAGCGCGTGATCGGGCCGTCCGAAGGTCTTCGAGAACGCGTGGCGGACGTGGTGGGTGAGGATTTGGCGGTTCGACCAGGCGAAGTTGGCGGCGGCGCGCATCGCGCCGAGGTATTTCTGCGCTTCGGGCGATTCGACGGGCGCGCACGCGAGCTGCCGGTCGGGCAGCTCGATGCCGTATTTCCGCATTGCGTGTTCCATCACGGCGAGGAACTCGTCACAGACCTGGTGTCCGAGGCCGCGCGAGCCGGTGTGAATCATGACGGTGACGGTGCCCGGTTCGAGGCCGAAGCGGGCGGCCGCGTCGTGGTCGTAGACCTCGTCGACGGCCTGGACTTCGACGAAGTGGTTTCCGGAGCCGAGCGTGCCGCATTGATCCTTGCCGCGGGTGCAGGCGCGGTCGCTGACGGCGCCGGGATCGGCGCCGGGGATGCATCCGCCGGCTTCGGTTCGGTCGGCGTCTTCGGGCCGGCCGAAGCCGCGCTCGATGACGAATGCGGAGCCGCGCGCCATGATTTCGCGCTCTTCCTTGGGCGAGAAGCGGACGGGGCCGCCGACTCCGACCCCGGCGGGCACCTGGTGGTAGAGGCTGTCGGTGAGCTTCTCGATGAGGGGTTTCAGATCGGCCGTGCGGAGGTTCGTGCGAAGGAGCCGCACGCCGCAGTTGATGTCGTATCCGACGCCGCCGGGCGAGACGACCCCGCCTTCGCCGATATCGGTGGCGGCGACGCCGCCGATGCAGAAGCCGTATCCCCAGTGGATGTCGGGCATGGCGAAGCTGGCGCGCACGATGCCCGGGAGGAAGGCGACGTTGGCCACCTGCTCGAGGGCGCGGTCCGAGCGGATCTGGCCGAGCAGGCGTTCGTCGGCGTAGATGATGCCGTCAACCCGCATGCCGGGCTTGGCCGTCCTTGGGATTCGCCAGCGGCATTCGTCGAGTTGTTCGAGCGGCCCGTCCCATCCCTGTGACATGCAACTGACTCCTCTCGGTGCGTGGGCGGAAATCGCTCCGCCGGGGCCCTGTTCCATCGTCAGACGTCGAATATGACCGTCGCCGTCCAGCCGCTGTCGGACTGTTGCACTTTGAGTTCGTGGTGGGTGACGGCCTTTATTTCGGTGTAGATTTCGTGCTTGTACGAGATTGGCTCTCCTCGGACGGTGGCGCGGACGTCGCTGTCGGAGACCGATTCGACGGACAGGTCGCACGGCATGAAGTGCTCAATCTCGAACAGGTAGAGCAGTTCGGTCAGGAAGGCGGCGAGGAGCGATTCAATGTTGGCGGCCGCCGCGTGGATGCTGCGTTTCTGGCGGGGAACGACGCGGGCCGGATCGCCGACGATGCTGAACATCCCCAGTGCGGCGTTGGCGAACAACTCTTCCCGCGTTCCGCCACAGGCGGCCACGCCCACGTCGGCGGTATGATCGATAATGCTGAACTTCTTCATGCCGCACATCCCCCATGTTCCCCCCTTGCCACATGAATGAATATCACAAGTTTGGCGCGGAAGCAAGCTCGGAAATGTCCGGCGGGCGATATTCTTTGGCGTTCGGGCGGATCATGCGAGCGCCAATCGACTTGAACCACGCGCGGCCTCACGGTAGAATCTGACAAGAGGAGCGGACGATGAGGAGTGACATGATAAGGCATGGGATTCTTGTTATTGTGTTGGCGGCAGTATGCGGTTCCAGTGCGGCGTCTGGGGCCGGCCTGCAAGACCTGCAGCCGCTCTGCCGGGGTGCGGTTCCCAACCGGGTGATCGTGCTCCTGCGGCGTGGCGGTGCATATGGGGCCATTCTGTTCAGTAGGCAGGCGGGCGGGCCCGGGTCGGCTCGTTCGGTCAAGTACGAGTGGGTGTGGCGGGCTGACGGCAAGGGTGCGCTCGATCCTCGCGACCCGGACGTGGCCAGTGGTGGCGGTGAGGCGGAGCTTCCGGCGGAATCCTTCGACGCTGCCGCGATTGTGTTCGGTCCGTTCGAGCTGTACTGGAACGCGGCGGGCGAGGGGTACGGAGCGCTGGAATGCGGCCTGCCGTCGTTTGTCCTGAGCGTGACGCCGCCCCTGCTGTGCTGTGTGACGACGGAGGATTCGTTCAACGACCTGAACGCGTCGGACCCCGAGTGGAGGTACGATCCGCCGCCGTTGGCGTCGGGAGATTCGATCCCGAAGGTTGCGGTCGACTTCTATGCCAAGAAGCTCCTGATGTTGGTCCCGCTCGTGGCGATCCTGATCGCCGCTGTCATCACGTTTCGGAGAGCGGGGGGTCATTCGGGCAGGCTGCAATTCGCCGGTGCGCTGGTCGCGGGCGTTCTGGTGCTGGTTGACTGGGCTCTGTGGGACCCTTACTTTGGGCTTCTGCGTGCCGCGGCCGAATGGCGAAACGAGTGGTGGGCGGCTGTGATAAGCACGGGGCTGTGGGTGGGGGGCTACTGCGTCGCGATAGGGCAGTTGGGAGTGGCTCTGCGGATGAAACGAATGGCGGCCGGTGCCGAGGCGAGGTCGTCCGGCGACCAGCAATCGGACATTCCCGCCATCTAGGGCTTGAACTTCACGGCGCCGTACGGCGTTTCGATGGACCCGACTGGTGCAAGTTTCGGCGCGACTCGTTCACCTCCCCACAATATGCGAAACAAGGCTGCGGCGGTGGAGGCCTCGTCGCTCGTAACCTGGCCGGTAAGCGAGGCCCGCCCGGTCCCGTCGGCGCGGATCTTGCCTTCGGTTGACGCGGTCACCTTCGCCAGGTCGGCGCCGGCGACGCTCAACACGCATCCCATGCTCGTGATGCCGATATCAAAAACGTTGGGGTTCTCGATGTCTGCGGTCACGGTCACCGCGCGCCAGGTCTGCCCGCCCTCGACCGGCGGACCAGCCGGGCCGCCCTGGCCCCCGCCTGACGTCGCGCCGGAAAACTGCACGGTGATGTTGGAGAAGCGCGGCGGGCGCACGACCGGCAGTTTGCCCGTGTGCGAAAGAGGCAGGTCGAAAGATCGCCCCATCGCCGAGACGGCGAACACCCCGCGGAGCGTGTAAGTGAACTCACGCGCGTCCGCGAGCTTCTTGTACGTTTCCCACAGGCTGAGATAGCGGAGGCGGACGGGCAGGGTGACGGTGCTCGTGCTCTTGGCCGGCAGATTGACTCCGGCGTCGGTCTCGCCGCCGGCGAGTTGGGCGCCTTCGACGTCAATGCCGTAGCGGAATTTCGGAGAGTTGATCGGCACAATGTATGGGTTGTGCACATCTATGTCGAAGGCGAGGTCGACGCCATCGAAGTCGAGGCCGGTGATGCGCGGGCGGACGGCCGTGACTTCGGGCTTCCCGACCACCCGGAACAACTGGGCGCATCCGGTCGGCAAAAGAAGCACGGCAATCAGAGCCAGTGTTTTCCACTCGCGCATCGTCATTTCCTCCTGGCGCGGTGCCTGCGGGCTCACGCGCGCCCGAGCTTCTTCCTGGCATCGGCGGCGATACGGCGGAACTCGCTATCAATGTCGTCGGGCAGGGGCCGCATCTCGATGTCCTCAAAGGAGATGGCGCCGCAATGCGCGAAGAAGAAAATGCCGTCGCCCTCGCCGGGAACGCGCGAAAACCGGTCGCACGGCGGCCACGCCCGCACGACCAGCGTGCGCCGCCCGTCCACGCAGACATCGAGCAGATCGTCCTTCACTACTATGTCCAGCATGAACGGGCGGTCGAGTCCGTCCACGTCGTAAATCGCATTCCGCTCACATTCTTCCGCGGTCGAGCTCACGCATGGCCGCCACCCGACCTTCCGGCGGTCCGGCTCGATGCGCAGTTCGCAGCCCTGCGCGTAGTTGCCCCACCCGCGCACCGCGATTCCGAACGCGGCGCTGTTGGGCGCCGGCACGACGCGCAGCCGCAGCCGCACGTTCCCGGGCACGCCACGGACAGCCGCCGCACCGAACCCGTAAGCCGCACGGATCGAGACCCGGTTCCCGGCACAGGAAACGTCTCCCGCAAGCGGCTGCGGAACGGCCTGGATCGCATCGCCGCTCGGCGGGATCATCTCCGGAACCCACGCCGAGCCCAGCGTGCCATCCGCGTTCTGCAGAATCTCCCGAAAGACCGCATGCCCGCCCCATCCGTGCTGACCGACCCAGGCGACGCCAATCCGCCGGTTGCCCGTGAACGCCGCCGTCTTCATCACGTATGACTGCGGGCTGTCGAACAAGTCCATTCGTGGCCGCAGCCACGGCCCGAACAGGCTGCGGCTCATCCGGTAACGGGTGACCCCGTCGAGCCCGACGAACAAGTAATGCCAGCCGTTCCACGAGAACAGGTTCGGACATTCCGGCTGGCCGCACAGGCCCGGGACGATAAAAGGCTCCTCTTGCTCCCACGTCCGCAGGTCCCGCGACACCATGTGCGCCAGGCACCCTCCCCGGTAGGCCGCCGGCGGGCTCAGAACCTCGGTCGTCACCAGCATGTGGAACAGGCCCGTCTCAGTGTCGTGGAAAACGTTCGGATCGCGCGCCGACACCGGCTCATACGGGGCACGCAGCGTGAACAGTGGATCATGCTTCGTGAAGTGAACCCCGTCGCTGCTGGTTGATGCGGTCAGTTCGCCCGGCGTGCCGTCGTGCTTCCGCGCCGAGTAGAAGGCGTAGTACACGCCGTCGTGGAAAAACGTCGAGCCGGTGCAGATGGACCCTTCCCACTCGCGGGTGACCGGGACGGCCAGCGGATGATGCTCCCAGTACACGAGGTCGGTCGTCGATGCGTGGGCCCACTGGTGCGCGCCAAGCCCCCACTTGCTCCCGTGATGCCGCCGGTCGAACAGGTAGAAAAGGTGAAACCGGCCATCGTGGAAGAAGGGCATGCAGTCGCCGACGCTCGTGTTGTGCCCGCGCGGCTTCCAGTAGTTCAGCGTCTTCTTCGGCGGGCCGAGGACCTCGATCTCCCTCCGCGCCGCCTTCTCCGCGCCGCCGCTGATCGCAGCCACTTCGTCGTCAGGAAGCCAGCCGTTCCACAACGCGACTTGCTCGACGCCCGCACCCTTGTCCACGTCGACCACGGGATTGGCCGGCATGCGAACCCCGCCGACCGGCCACTCCTCGTCCACCAGAACCCCGTCGACCAGCAGTTCCGCCTTTGCGTGCTTCGAGCGGAATACCACGTCGGCCGTGCGGTTCAAACCGATCATCGCCATCGGAACGGTCAGCCGCAGCGGCCGGTTGTTCCGCGGGTTCTGCCAATCGAAATGGACGTCGAGGCAGAGCATTCGCACGGCGTCGATGTCGGCGGCGAAGAGGCGGAAGGCCGCTGGCTCGGCGGCGGTGCCGATCGAAGCGATCGGCGCTTCCCCTTCCGTCTTCGACAGCCGCATCCGGACCAGAACCGTCAGCTCCTTGCCCGCCAGTTGCCCCAGATCCCGGGACATTGAACCGCCCCTGAAGACCGCCGTGGCCCGATCAACCGGATTCGCCATTGCCCCTCCTTTTCTGCAAGAGCTTCAACGTCTCTTCTATCCTCGTGTCCTCTATCCTCTTCGTTCGCCGCACCCGAATTGCGCAGTCATGCCGAAAAAGCGCAACTAATTCCTTGACACGGCGACAAACATGGGCTACACCTTAGTTAGACCGGAGATGAAATTCGGCTCCAAGCCGTGTGAGCTTGCGGTTGCGACCGCAGGTTCCTATATCTCCGGCGATTTTTTTGGGTCTCCGATCCTCAAGGGGTTGCGCTGGGTATAGTATTCTCCGTACCGCGCGCGGCGTGTGTCATCCACAGAATGAATGAGTGCGACGGCCGGCCAGAGAAGCTGCAAGTACCTATCTTCACGACGCTCATACGCGCGTTGCAGTGCCCACAGGAAGTAGTCCGCGGCCTGCAGTCCCGGGCTTCTCTTCGGGCTGCTCGCAGTTACGTGGAGCGGTGCATCGCTGGTGATTCCCCACTTCTCGGCGAATCGGGTACGGGCCGCCTCCAGGGCGGCAGCCAACGCCTCGGTCCTGTCTGATTTCCCGCGCCTGGCGAAGTGGATATTGTAGGCGTCGTCTTTGTGCAGTCGATCTCGGAACAGCCGCCTCACAAGGTTGTCGTACAATTCGTTCGGGCTGTAGCGGTGGCCGGGGGCTCGTTCGTTGCGCTGTCGAACGTAGTCCATGACCCGGATCTTCTCGCGCACAACTGCGAAGAATGTCACGGGGTGACGTTGCAGCAGGGCGAACACCTCGCGGCGGACTTCGGGCAAGTCATCTTTCGCGTGAAAGGCGTGAGCCGTTTTGTTGTGTTCGGGCTGCATGGACGGAACGCCCTTGAAGTAGCGGTCAGCCAGGAGCCGCGCGCGCAGTTCGTGCACGTCGCGAGCCAATGCATCAGGATTCGGCAGGTCGATAAGACCGAGAATGAAGAACCGGGAGCAGCCTTGTTTGCCGACGATGCAGCGTCCTCTTGCATCAAACAGGTTGGCATCTCCTGCCTCGTCAACAAAGTAGTTCCGGGTCGGTCGTTTCGTAACGAAGTCTTGCACGTTGTTCAGCCGTCCAAAGTACGTTGACGGGCGCCGGGCGCCGGTTCCTGCTCAAGAATAGACGCTGACAGACGCTGATACCAGCAGGTTCCCGCAGATGAATGCATCTCTCTCTTCTTCGTGACCTTCGTGTGCTTCGTGGTGAAGAATCATCGGTCATGGTTCCTCACTCTGGCAGAGGCGGGGGCGCCTGTGCCACATTCCTGTGCCGCAATCCTGTGCCGCCAAAGCCCATTCCGATGATGACCGATATGATAGCCCGGCACAGGGAAAAGTCAAAGACGGACTTCCTCCCAAATCCAGCGATTGACCAACACTAGCGATGCCCGCCACGGCTACCGGGGGCTCACGATGGGCTCGCCTGGCCGTTTTGGGCCTATCGCTGGATTTGGGGAGCTTTTGTCCGTGTGGTCAGCGTGTAATTGGGGTATAATCATGCCGGTTCCCTGGAAGTACACCACATGGCGGACTTCAGCGCAGGGCAGTGAGGGAGCCGAGGGAGGACGGGGATGCCAACGAATCATGCTGATGGCCGGTCTGACATGGGCGGCGTTGGGAAGGTGCTCGGGGGCTTTGAGATCCTCGCCAAGGTCGGCGAAGGTGGGATGGGTGCGGTGTTCAAGGCCCGGCAGGCTTCGGTCGGGCGCGTCGTGGCGTTGAAGGTGCTGCCCCCCCTCCTGGCCAGGGATAAGAAGACCGTAGAGCGCTTCCTGCGCGAGGCGCGAGCCGCGGCCATGTTGAAGCATCCCAATCTCCTCCAGGTGTTCGACGCGGGCGTCGCCGACGGCAGCTACTACTACGCGATGGAGTTCGTCGACGGCCAGAGCGTGCGGAAACTCCTTGATGCGGCTCGCTACCTGCCGGAACAGCGCGCGCTGGAGATCGCTCGCGACGTCGCCAGCGCGCTCGATTGCGCTCATTCCGCCGGCCTCGTCCACCGCGACGTCAAGCCCGCGAACATCCTGATCGCATCGGACGGGTCGGTCAAGCTGGCCGATCTGGGCCTTGCCCGTAAGACGGCGGCGACCGATGCGGCTGTGACCCAGCCGGGTGTGGTGTTGGGTACGCCCAACTATATCGCACCAGAGCAGATCCGGGGCGAGGAGAAGTTGGACGGCCGGTGCGACGTCTACTCGCTCGGCGCGACGCTCTATCACATGCTCGCTGGCGCGCCGCCTTTCAGCGGCCGCGTCCCGGGCGAGGTGATGGCCAAACACCTGACCGAGCCGGTTCCGGACCCGCGTCGGTTGAACCCTCACATTTCACCTCAGGCAAGCCGTATCGTTCAGAAGGCCATGGCAAAGGAGCGCGAGCATCGTTACACGAACGCCAAGGCGCTGGTTCACGAGATCAACTCGCTGTTGGGAGCGGTTGATTCCGCCGAGCCGTCGGTTGCGGCGCTTCCACCCGGCCGGACCATCACAAGCAAAGCGGCGACGCGATGGGCGCATCGCCTGCGAACGCAAGGGAAGGGTTTTCCCGTCGGCCGCCTTATCGGGACCGTAGCGGCCGTATTGTTGTTGGTTGCAGCCGTGGTTTTGGGGATCAGGAGTTTGAACCGGCGTTCGGACGCTGAAGCGCAGATCGCAAAGGAACGGGGCCTGTTGGCTGACGCCCGCAAGTGGGTGGGCGAGAACCCCGGTCAGTACGACGAGGCGTTGAAGAAGTACGCCGCGATCCGCGAAGAAGTGACGGACCCGAGGTTCCGGAATAAGATTGGGGATGATGTTGCCGAGCTCACTCGCGCGCGGATCGACGCCGCACAGGAAGCGTTCGATCAGATCACCAAAAAGGCGGGGCAGCTCAAGGCCGCGGGGAAGTACGACGATGCGATCGCCGCGTACTCGAAGGTCCCGCCCCAATACGCGGAGATGCTGCGGCCTAAGGCCAGCAAGGCGGCGAGTGAACTAAAGGAAGAAGCAGAGTCCAGGATCAATACGGCCTGCTCCGGCGCCCGAGCATCCCTGGAAAAGGAGCAGTTCGCCGCAGCTCTTGACCTGCTGGACGAGATCAAGGACGTGCAGTACCGCGCCCTTACTGCGGAAGTTCAAGCACTGCGCAAGACGGCAGGGGAGGCGCTCGATAAGCTGCAGGGACCGTCGATTGCGCAACTGCTCGATGCGATCGACGCGGCGGTGGCGAACGGCGATCTGGCCGGGCCCAAGAAACTGGCCGAGATCGCGGCGTTCGATCGGCGCCTGAGGCCCTCGATGGCGCTGATCGAAACCATCGCGGGGGTCGCCGACGCGCTGCCCCGAATGGGCCCGCAGGGAGCTGGGGACCCGCGGACGCCGCATGAATGCATCGCCGCCGCGATGCTTGCGCTTGCGGCGAAGGACCAGGCGAAAGTGGAGGCGGCCCTGCGCACGGCGGGCCAACATCCGCTTGCTGCGCGGTATGACGGCAAGCTTCGCACGCTCAAGGAAAGCGCGGCGGCCGCGCAGGCCGAGGAAGCCGCGCTGGAGCGCCTGGCTGCCCACCGAAAGAAAGTGGCCGCGCAGTTGACCGCGCGCCGGTATGACAAGCTGGCCGGGGAACTGGACGAGATGCTCGCCGGCGCCGAGCCGCCGGTGCCACGGGATGAGGTCATCGCCGACCGCAGGCTCGTCCAGAAGCTGATGGAGTTCAAGGCCCAAGTCCTGGCGGTCGTCAGGGCGAACATCGGGAATGCCTCCTACTGCCGCGGCGTGTCCGCCAGGATCACCGGCGTTGACGGCGAAGTGGTGAAGTTCGACATCGGCAAGACGGAAGCTCTGACGGAGATGCGAGGGGTTGACATCAAGCGGCTGCTGGACCTGGACCCTAAGGTCAAGGCGAAATGTGACGAGGGTCTGGCCCTGCTCCTGATAGCCGGCGGCCAGGCCGAGGAGGCCCGCACGCATGCGGAAAAGGTGGCGGACAAGACGGACATCGAGCGCCTTCAGCAGATGATGGAGGAATCGCGGCCAAGGCCCGAGGCTCCGGCAGAGGGGACAGCAGAACCCCCGAATGAGGGTGAAACCGGGCTCCGGGCGCTAATCGATAAGAACGAACAACTCTACAAGGAATCGCTCGACGAGGCGATGAAGCCGTTCCAAGCGGCGAGGGACAAGTTGAAGGAAACGTGGGACCAGTGCAATGCAGAGATCGCGGGGCTTGAAGACCTTGTGTTGTCATCCAGACATGAGGAGGCCATCAAGTCAGCAGTGATAAGACCAAAAGAGAGCCCCGAGTTGAGCGACGCGAAAGAGCAAAGGATAAAGCTGGCGGCCAACACAAGGGATGCGATGGCCAGCATCTCCATTGCGGAGAGCCGCAAGAAAGTGCAGATGCAGGTCGTCCTAGACCGGCACAAGCGCCAGCTCTTGCGCGGAACCGCGCTCACCGAAGAGCAGATGAGGGCGGCGTTCGAGGAGGAGGTGAAGAAGCAGTAGGCAGGGG
>CAYXNI010000032.1:0-12325 GCA_964466285.1 uncultured Planctomycetota bacterium
CGGCGCGTTTCAGCCGGACGCACAACGACGCGAATGTGCTTTGCGTGGGGTCTAGGGTCAGTTCGCCGGAGTTGATCCGCCAGATTGTGGAGACGTGGCTGGGCTCGGTCTTCGAGGGGGGCCGGCACCAGCAGCGGGTGGACAAGATCAAGGCGATGGACAAACGCGGGACGTGCTGAGAGGCCGGAGATGAAGACTGTCGCAAGGCCGGGTGGCGGAGGCGGGACGGGGTTGCTGCGCGCGGGGATTCTTGCCGCGTTGGTCTTACCGCTGTGGGCGGCTGCGGCTGTGCGCGCGGCGGACGCGCCTGAGAAGCCGGCGGTGAGGGAGGCGGCGGAGGGCCGGCTTTTCCTGCGGGCGGACCGGAGGGAGCTGGACTACAAGCAGGGGATCGGGATCCTGGTCGGCAACGTTTACATAAGCCCGCCGCGTTCCAACGTGTTGATTCTGGCCGACGCCGCGGTGGTGTGGCTGGAGCGGAAGGAAGCGTACCTGGAGGGGAACGTCCGGATTTACCGGACGCTGGGCAACCGGATCGGGCCGCGCGACTTCGACGTGCCCAAGCCTGACCTCGGGGAACGCACGGGGCTTGAGCCGAGCGAATCGCTGGAGAAGGCCGGCGACCTTGACTCGGTCATTCGGTCGGAGCTTCCGGAGGCGTTTTTCACGTCGCCGGACGAGCCGCAGGCGGTGATCGCGGTGGACACCCGCGTGCCGGTGTCGGAGGCGGAGCGGGTCTACGTGAACTGGGCCGAGGGGACGGGGTACCTGGTGCGTCCGACGCTGCGATTCGCGGAGGCGGACCGGGTGGCCAACTGGGTCATCACGGCCCCGTCGGCGGAAGGTATCGCAACTTACGAGATACCGATCGTGGACAAGGACGGGAAGCCGACGGGCAAGACGGAGCGCCGCAGCCATTACGTGATGAACAATGCGACGTTCACGGCGTGTACGTTCAAGGACCCGCACACGCGGTTCACGGCGACCTCGGCCGACTGGGTGGACGGCGACCGTGCGACGTTGTCGAACGTCGAGTTCCATATGGGCGACGTGCCGATAATCTACCTGCCGTATCTGTACGTCGATCTCGAGTACAAGTGGCCGCAGGTGAGGTTTCTGGCGGGCCGCTCGTCACGGCTGGGCTTTTTCTTCGGTGCGGTTCTGGACTTCCAACTGGCGAAGCACACGACGCTGTCGCCACGGTTTCTCTTCATGTCTGACCGGGGAATGTCGTACGGGCTCGGCGGGACGTATGCGTTCCACGACAAGGACATTCGCGGGGCGCTCGACCTGTTCTGGCTGTCCGGAGACACGGGGCAGGACTTTCTGTCGGACACTTCGCGAACGGATTCGCCCTGGCCGGCGGCATGGCCGGCGGCGATGGGGCCGCTGCCCGGGGATCTTCCGATGGGGGTGACCGACCGGTATCGGGTCAAGTTCACGCATCAGCAGGAATATCCTGAGCACTGGGAGTTCGACTTCGAGTTCCAGAAGTTCAGCGACGCGGGGGTGTACCGGGAGTTCTTTGAGGAGGAGTTCAAGACGGAGAAGCCGCCCGAGACTCGGGCTCTGCTAAAGTATGGGCGCGACAACTGGTTTGTTTACATTCACATGAAGAAGCGCATCAACGATTTCCTCACGCAGACAGAGTACCTGCCGCAGATGGGCTTCAACATTATTGCCCAGCCGCTGGGCGGCGGGTTCCTGTTCACGTCGCGAAGCCAGTTGGCTTACGTGACGACGCGGTTTGCGGACACGCGGAGGCGGCTGGGGCAGAGCATCGTGGATATCACCCGCATCCAGCTTGACGAGAACGAGTTCGGCGTTCCGCCGGACCTGACGCTGCGGGAGAACGACACGGACGGTCTTTCGGGGTGGCGGTTTGACACGGCGAACATTGTGTCGCGGCCGTTCCAGGTGTCAATCTTCAACATCGAGCCGTACGTGGGGTGGCGGGGATCGTGGTTCGAGCACGGGATCGACCCGCGGCGCGGCGGGTACACAGGCGTGACGCCGCCCGTGGGGCCGCCGCTTCCGCCGGGCGTGGCCATGGCGCCGGATCACACCGGCTCGGTGACCCGGAGCCAGGTGCTGGCCGGCGGGCGGATCACGACCGAGTTCCACCGCATGTATGACGTTTCGGACAGTCCCATTCTGAGACGGTTCTTCCCGTACGGGATGCGCCACATCATCGTGCCGGAGATCAACTACACGTACGAGAGCAAGCCGACGGCGGGGCCGGAGCGGCTGCCCGAGAACGACGAGGTGACGGAGCAGAGGGGGCTTCACAGGATCAATTTCGCCTTGCGGAACCGGTTGCAGACGCGGCGGGCGCCGGAGATGGAACGGAACCCTGCGGCGCCGCTGGGCGGCGAGTGGTTCCGCCGCAAGCTGGCGGCTGAGGAGGCGATGAAGTCCGATCCGGTCAACGTGGTGGACCTGGACATGGACATCGATTACTTTCCCGAGCCGGGCCGGGACAACGTCAACCTGCGCGGCACGCGGGTCCGGGACTGGTCGAACCTGCGGACGAACCTGTCCGTCCGGCCGTCGCGCAGAACGACGATCTTCTTCGACACGGAGTTCGCGCCCGAGGACGGGAAGCTTGAGGTGATGAGTGCGGGCGTTCAGCACCGTTTCCGTCCGAACCTGGTGGCGAGCTTGAGCAACAGCTACCATTTTCACGATGTGTCGCTGATCCGGGTGGCGCTGGCGTGGGACATCGACCCGAAGTGGTCGCTGTCGTTCGACGTGTCGCAGAAGATTTCGGGCGGCGGCAGCGGGAAGTGGGACCGGACGATGGAGGTGACCCGGCGCTTCCACGAGTGGCAGTTGACGCTGGGCTACCAGTTCAACCTGGGCCAGAACGCAAGTGCGGTGACGTTTCATGTGGGTCCGACCCTGGCGAGCATCTACCGTCCGAGTTGGCTGTTCCAGCCGCGGAGCGTCGCCGCGTTCACTCTGGTGGAAAGTGCGAGGTGAGGATGTCCAGGTGCAGGGTGGTTTATCCGGGGTCGTTTGACCCGATCAGCAACGGCCACATCGACCTGGCGAGGCGTGGGCTGGTGATTTTTGGCGAGTTGATTGTGGCGGTCGCGCGCAACACTACGAAGACGACGCTGTTCTCGGCGGAGGAGCGGGTCGAGATGGTTCGCGAGGTGCTGGGGGGGGAGCGCGGGGTGACGGTGGACAGCTATGGCGGGATGACGGTGGACTACGTGCGCTCGGTGGGCGCGAACGTGATCCTTCGCGGGATCCGGACGGTTTCGGATTTCGAGTACGAGTTTCAGATGGCGCTGACGAACCGGCATTTCGCGCCGGATATCGAGTCGCTGTTCATGATGACGAGCACGCAGTACGCGTTCCTGAGTTCGCGCTTCATCAAGGAGGCGGTGGCCCTGGGGGCGGACGTTTCGGCGCTTGTGCCGCCGCCGGTGGAGCGGCGCCTGAGGGGGAAGCTTGGAAGGGAGAACCCCTGATTCATGGCCGAGGCCCCGGTGTCCAGTTCGCCCGAGCCCCAACCGGGTTCCACCGCACGCCGTCCGCCGGTGGACGTTCGGCGGCTGATCACGGTGCTGGCGGTGATCGCCGGCGGTCTCGCCTATTTCTTCTGGGATGACATCCGCGACGTTCTCGGGCCGGCCAAGATCATCGAGTGCGCGGTTCCGAAGGAGGCGCTTCTTGCGGCGAACGAGATTCGCGTGCCGTCGGGGCCGGGGTATCCGATGGACATCACGTTCACGAGGATCGGCGGCGCGATCACCCGCCTGACCTGGACGGCCCCTGGCGGGCACGTGGAAGAGCTCGTTTCGCAGGACAAGGTGGCCAACCGTGCGCTCCTGGTGACCCTGGCGGGGCGGGAGAAGGACGGCGAGGAGGCGTTCACGGTCGAGGGGCCGATCGATGCCGTGGATGAGCGGGGCCTGGCCTGGAAGGAGGTCCGTTTCGTGAAGGAGCGGCCGGGCCAGCCGCGCGTCGAGAAGACGTTTCGCATTTACTCGGCCGATCGTCCGGTGAATGTCGCTCCCATTGAGCTGTTGGTGAAGGTCGAGGACATTCCGGAAGACGATCCGGTCAGGAAGAAGGGTTACACGCTGCTGATTGCGAACGCGTTCGGGGTGCCATCGGACCTGGGCAAGGACGACGGGCAGATCACGGTGCGGTCGGACAATGTGGCCGGCCACCGGGCGGTGCGAAGGATTTCTGGGGTGGAGGAATGGCCGACGGAGGAGGAGAAGAAGCGTGCGGGCCACGGGCGCCTCGAGGCACCGGTCAGCCTGGAATGGGTGGCGACGGGGACCAGGTACTTCGGGCTGATCGTGCGACCGAAGGACGCTCTGACGGACGCGGAGATGCGGTTCGCCCGGACGGCGAGGACAGCCGCGTCCGTGGAGCTTCAGGTTCCGGCGCCTGCCGTGTCGCGGATCAGGGACACGTTCTTCATTTACGCCGGGCCGAAGGATTACGGGGTGCTGGCCGCGCTGCCGGGGCGACAGCAGGAGGCGATTGACTACTGGTATCTCGGACGGCCGGTAACCGTGCTGCTCAAGCTGGTTCACGACCGTGTGGTTGCGAACTACGGCGTGGCGATCATCCTGGTCACGGTGGTGTTTCGCGTGTTGATGTGGCCGGTGACGAGCTACAACCTGCGGGCGATGGTCGAGATCAAGATCGCGAACGCGAAGCTGGCGGAGATTGACGCTCGCGAGCCTCCGCGGTCGGACGCGGCGGCGCGCGTGGCGTGGGTGAAGGAGGCCAGGCCGTGGGAGGACCGGCAGCGCAAGGCGACGATCGGGGTGTTCCTGCCGATGGTCATCCTGCTGCCCGCGCTGCTAATCCTGTATCACGCGCTGAACGTGGGGTACGAGTTCTGGCGGCAGCCGCTTGCGCTGTGGATCACGGACATCTCGCGGCGCGACCCGTTTTTCGTGCTGCCGGTGCTGATGGGCTTGGCGACGATGGGCCAGATGCGCACGATGAGCGAGGACCCGTCGAAGGACCGGACGTGGCTCTGGATGTCGGTCGGGATTACGGTGCTTTTCGCATTCTTCTCGGCCGGGCTCGTGTTGTTCTGGCTGACTGACGCCCTTGTCGGCTGGTTCCAGTTGGGCATTATCAAGCGGTCAAAGCGCAGGAGCGGCGGGTAAGCGAAGACAGCGAAGGGAAAAGGGGAAAATGGAAAGAGGGGAAACAGAAGGAGCGCGGAAGGCGGCCTGATAGCCGCCAACCGGGTTTTCTTTTCCCTTTTTCCCTTTTCCCCTTTTTCCGTGTCTTCGGGTCTCTTTATCACAATGATGCGAATCATCGGTGGACAGAACCGCGGGCTGAAGCTGGCGACGCCGCGCGGGCGCGAGGTGCGACCGATTCTCGACCGGGTGCGCGAGTCGCTGTTCGGCATCCTGCGCGAGTACGTGCCCGGGGCGAAGGTGGCCGACCTGTTCGCCGGGACGGGTGTGATCGGGCTTGAGGCGCTGAGCCGGGGCGCACGGTCGTGCGTGTTCATCGAGCGCGACCCGCCGTGCATCGCGACGATCCGTGAGAACATCCGCCGGGCGCGCCTGGAGGCGCAGTGCAGGGTCGTTCGTGCCGACGCTTTCGACGCGGACGCTATCCTGGCGGAGGATGCGCCGGTTGACCTGGTCTTCGTCGATCCGCCTTACCGCATGCTGCGGAGCCCGCGCAACCACGAGAAGGTCGTGGAGCTTGTGGGGCGGCTGGGGGAGCCGGATCTTCTGGCGGATGCGGGCATGGTCGTCGTGCGGTATCCGGCCGAGACGGACCTGCCGGGTCACATCGGGCCGCTCACGCAGACGGACCGCCGGCGATACGGCGGGATGAAGATTTCCATGCTGCAGCGCAAGGGGACGAGTGGGGCTGATCCGACTCCGGACGGCGAATCACATGACGAGCACGTGACCTGAACACAGGGGGCGTCTGCTAACCCTGGCAGCCGACCGCCGAGGTCTTGGGCCGGAAAGTCCGCAGCGATCGAACCAGCACACGACGCCAGAAGCCTTCCCCTTGGCCGCGGGCCGGGTTGCGGCCGATGATGCGCTCGTGGATGTTGTCATAGCGGTAGGTCAGGTTGAGCCGCCAGATCAGGTATGCGGGCAGGGTGCCGAGCGTGAAGGCCGAGCGGGCGGTGCGCAGGATGATCCGGTCGAGCCGGTAGAACTGGCGGTAGAGCCAGTCGGCGCCGTCCTGCAATTGCTGCGGGGTCATTCGGGCGGGCCGGATGACGCAGTGGCGGAAGTCGTAGTGGCTCCAGTCGCGGTCGATGATGCGGGCCTGCCGCGCGAACTCGTCGTGGAGCGGGGTGCCGGGGAGCGGCGTCACGATGTTGACCTGGACGGCGTCGATGTGTGCTTTCTGAAGGAAGCGGAGCGTGCGCTCGAAGACGGTGACGTCGTCGTTGTCGAGTCCGAGGATGATGCCGGCCTCGATGCCGATGCCGTGGCGGCGGATGGTCCGGATGCGGTCGAGGTATGCGTCGGCGTCGTTGAAGCCCTTGTCGACGGCCTCGAGATTCGCGGCGCTGAGGGTCTCGATTCCGATGAAGAGGCCGCGGCAGCCGGCGGCGCGGGCGAGGTGCAGGAGCGCGGGGTCGTCGGCGATCTTGAGCGAGCACTGGCTGACCCATCGCTTGCGCATCGGGATCATCGCGATGAAAAGCTTCCGCGCGTAGTCCGGGTCGGC
The DNA here is from genome assembly GCA_964466285.1 of uncultured Planctomycetota bacterium. Lineage (GTDB taxonomy): Bacteria > Planctomycetota > PUPC01 > PUPC01 > PUPC01 > CAYXNI01. The sequence goes on from CAYXNI010000032.1 coordinate 6,697, forward strand.
GATGATGTTGTCGTCGACGAACATGAAGTCGCGGGGCGTGCGAAGGAGTTCCTCGATTACGTTTTCGAGCGGGCGTGCGCGGTAGGTGCTGTTGTGGAAGGCGGCGATGGAGCAGTAGCGGCAGGCGTGGCGGCAGCCTCGGCCGACCTGGACGGCGTTGGTGGTGACGTAGTGGCGTGCGCCGTGTGCGGTGAGGCCGCGGCGGGGGAAGGGGGTCTCGGCGAGATCGCAGGGCCGCTCGTGCCGGTAAATCCGCCGGAGCCTCCCCGCCTGGATGTCCTCCAGCACGGCCGGCCAGACCCCCTCCGCATCGCCGACAACGACCGCGTCGAAATGTTCGGCGGTTTCTTCGGGACACAGTGTTGGATGATATCCGCCCGCAACGACGATCCTGCCGCGCTTTCGGAACTCTGCGGCGATGTCGAAGGCGCGGTTGGCGAGCGCGGTCATGAAGGATACGCCGACGACGTCGACGTCGGCGTCGAAGTCCAGCGGTTCGAGGTTCTCGTCGCAGATGGTGACCGCGTGCTCGGGCGGCGTAAGCGCGGCCACGATGGTCAATGGCAGCATGCTGAACCGGAGCATGGCTCGCCTGGGGACCGGATCGGCAAGTGATTTGACGCGAAGATGTTCGGCGGCAGGAGCGACAAGGAGAATTTTCACGGCCGTGACCTCCAAATGTGAGTCATCAGATGAATCTCATTCATTCACCGTCCACACAAAACTCCGCATCACCCGTGGTTTGAGGTTCGGGGGAGTCAGCGGTCTCCTGGATTGGGCGAGATTAGCAGCTTACGCTCAGGCCCTGAGCGCTCGTTGGAACCGGCCGATGCTGCGGGGCGAGGGAACCCGCAGTTGTCCCGCCGGGATGTCCGGAATGTCCTGCGGCGAGGGTGCAGCAGCATTTCACCGTGGGCAGGTGCATTTGACATACGCCGGTGCGAGAGCATCGTGAATCCTCAGCGACGTTCGAAGTGTGCCTTCAGGATCAGGTCTCTTGCTTCCCTGGCGACCTGGGCGACAGCCTGGGGCCCGTCGCCGCGGAAGAAGAAGACGACGCCCGCGAGCATGCTCCAGATGGCGTCGACGCGGCGGTGGATCTGGTCGGCGGGCAGGTCGGCGATTCGTTCGAGGACGCGGGCGGCGATGGCCTTGCAGGCGGCTTCCCTGGCCTGGAGGCGTTCGAGGAGTTGCGGTTCCAACGCCTCCTGCCGCGGCCCGCGGCCCTCCTGCTGAAGGAGGAAGAAGATAATGTTGAAGACCTCGGGGCAGTCGCGGGCGAAGTCGAAGAAGGCATCGATGAGGGACTCGGCCTGGTTGTGGGGCGGGGCTGCGGGGTCGATGCGTGATTCGAGGCGCGGGATAAGCTGATCGTAGCCTTCGACGAGGAGTTCGGTGTAAAGTGCGCCTTTGCCGGGGAAGTAGAGGTAGAGGGTGCCTGGGGCGAGTTCGGCGGCGCGGGCGATGTCGGGCATGGTTGTTGCCGTGTAACCGTTCTTCCAGAACAGCTTGCGTGCGGCGTCGAGGATCTGGCGGCGGCGGAGTTCTTTTTCCCGTGCTCGTCTTTCCTGCGTTCCCATCTCTGCCTCTTGGCACCGGTCGATGAACGTCATTCAGTAAACTCTGTTCATAATATGACACAAGTTTGTCGAACTGTCAAGGGGTTTTTTCACGATTCTTGCACCAAACCGGGAAGTGTTTGCCAATACAGGCGTTACGATCTCATCTGGCGATTTAATGTGTGGTCTAACGCGGATATTCAACCACGAAGCACACGAAGCCGACGGGTACGTCGGACACGAAGGTGTCTTGGGAGCGAGCATTTACACTCGGATTACTGCGATGTGATCGTGAAGCGGGCATTCAAGGGGGCATTCAAGGTGCCAGGCACCTTGAATGCGTAACATCACTCCCAAGGACACATTGACCAGAGTAGCATACCACAACGGGAAAGCCAAACAAGACCGGGCCTGGGAAATGACGAGTGATCATTCCGGAGAGAACCCCAGGCGGGCGGCGGGGGTCTGCTGGAGGGATGATGCTACTTGGCGACGGTGAACTTGCCGCGGTCGGTCTTGCGGAAGCGGGTCGCCGCGCGGAGGCCGCGCCCCGCCGCCTCTCACCCCCCGCGTGGCCGATGAGTGATACTCGTCCCCTCGGACAGCACGCTCAGATAGGCGCGGTAGGCGTAGACGCGGTCCCGACGCTTGCCGGTGATCTCATGGAGGACACCTGCCTTGCGCAGGGTGTCAATCGCCTTCGCGGCAGTCGGCTTGCTTGTGCGCAACAGTTCCATCGCGCTGGGCAACGTCACCATCGGATGCTCCGGCAGGATGTCGAAGAGGCGAATGGCCGGCACGGTCGCTGCCGCGTGGCTGACGACGGCTCGATGATCGTTGCCGAGCAGCGCAAAGAGACGACGCGCGGTGCTGACCCCGTCGTCCGCAGCCTCCCGGACGCACTCGAGGAAGAACGCCGTCCAGGCCTCCCAGTCGCCCTTCGTGCGCACCTCGGTAAGGAGCCGGTAATAGTCCGCGCGATGCCGCTTGAACGCGAGGCTCAGGTACAGAAGCGGCGTGTCCAGCAGCCTCCAGTGCTCAACGAGGAGTGTGATGAACAGGCGCCCGACGCGCCCGTTGCCGTCGAGGAACGGGTGAATCGTCTCGAACTGCACGTGGGCAAGCCCCGCCCGGACGAGCGGCGGGAGCGGGTCTTTGCCGTGAACCCACCGTTCGAGTGCCGCGAGCGCTTCCGGCACGGCATCGGGCGACGGAGGCACGAATACGGCGTTGCCCGGTCTGGTCCCGCCGACCCAGTTCTGCGATGTGCGGACCGCGCCCGGCCGCTTCTCGGCCCCGCGCGCGCCCTTCATCAGACGCTCGTGAATCTTGCAGAGGAGCCGGATGCAGAGCGGCAGGCCCTTCGGGCGCGCCATCTCCGAGCGGGCGAACGCCAGCGCCTCGACGTAGCTGCACACCTCCTCCACGTCGGCGGGCCGTTCCGCCTGCCGCGTCGCCTCGTATGTAACAACGTCCTCCAGAGTGGCCTGCGTTCCTTCGATCTGGGAAGAGATGACCGCCTCCTTCCGCACGAATCCGTAGAGGAACCATTCGGCGCTGGGGACCGTGGTCCCGGCGACCGCGAGCCGGCTCACGGCAGACGCGGCATCCGTGTGAAGCTCCGCCAGTCTGCCCTCGATGCGGAGCGAAGGCCTTCGGGGCGGAAGCGGAAACGGGATGAACGCCCGGACAGTCTCGCCCCCGAACACGGTCGTTCTGCAGGTTCCAGTCGTGCGTGTCATGTCCGGTCAATCCTCCTTTACCAGCAGTCCTCGCTAGTAAAGATATCTTACCTAGTGCGCCCGGTTAGTCAAGTTTTCTTTACTAAGCCCTTGTCGGCGGGATGCGTCACGGAAGGCGGGAACTGTGATGCCGGAGAGAACCCCGGGCAGGCGGCCTGGGGTTCTGTAGGAGGGATGATGCTACTTGGCGACGGTGAACTTGCCGCGGCCGGTCTTGCGGAAGCGGCTCGCGTCGCCCTTCTTGGCGATTTCGCGGATGATGGCCGCGTAGATGGTCGCCGCCGGCGTCCGCGAAAGAACAGGCGTGGCCGGCGGTCGGCCCGCGGTCGGCGGTTGCGCGGCGGAGATGGGTTACTATAATGGCGGAGCGCAGCAGACGAGCGGGGAGGAGGTTGAGGAGATTGAGGAGGTTAAGGAGATGTCTGGCATGGAATACCGGCAGTACGGGACGGAGGGGCCGCTGGTGTCGAGGCTGGGGTTCGGCGTGATGCGGCTGCCGCCGCGGAGAAAGGGGCAGGGGGGGACGGTGAACTTCACGAAGTCTTTGGCGATTATGCGGCAGGCGATGGAAGGCGGGGTGAACTTCTTCGACAGCCATCACGGGTACCACGGGGGCCTGAGCGAGGTGGCCATCGGCCGTGCGCTCAAGGGGTGGAAGGGGCAGCGGATTTACGTGCAGACGAAGACGCCGTTCTACAACGAGGAGCCGATCGATAAGTTCAAGAAGTTGCTGGAGGAGGCTGTGGAGAAGCTGGGTGTCGATTGCATCGACTACCTGCTGTTCCACGCGATGAATATGGGGACGTTCAAGGCCCGGGGGAAGCAGTTCCTCAAGTTCACGGACTGGGCGATGAAGCGGCGGCTGATCCGTCACCGTGGGTTCTCGTCGCATGACGCGCCGAAGAACATCAAGCGGTTCGTGGACACGGGCGAGTTCGCGGCGATGCTGGTGAGCTACAACTGGCAGAATCCCGGCGTGGCGGAGGCGATCGCGTATGCCGCGGACAAGGGGATGGGCGTCTCGGTGATGAATCCGCTGGCGGGCGGGCTGCTCTCGGCGGAGACGCGGCAGATTCGCCGGCTGCTGCCGGGTGCGAAGAGCTCGGCGGAGATTGCGTTGCGGTACGTGCTGGGGACACCGGGCGTGGCGCTCGCACTGTCCGGAATGAACACGGCGGAGCAGGTGGCTGAGAATGTGGCGACGGCGGGCCGGAAGACGCCGCTGACGGCCACGCAGCGGAAGGTCATGACGGGGCGGCTCGCGGAGATCCGGAAGAAGTCGCTGAAGCTGTGCACGGCGTGCGGGTATTGCATGCCCTGTGCGAGCGGGGTGGACATTCCGCGGAACTTCACGATTCTGAACGAGGCCAGGCTGCTGGGGCTGGTGGATCATGCAAGGCGGCAGTTCGAGCGGCTGCGGAGGGACAAGAACGGGGACAAGTCGGCGCTGGCGTGCGTGAAGTGCGGGAAGTGCATGCCGAAGTGTCCGAACGACGTGCCGATCATCGCGCAGTTGGAGGAGGCGGCGTCGCTGTTGGGGAAGGCGGCAGGGACGCGCTGATCTCGAAATGTTCTGACAGGATGAACGGGATTGACGCAAGTGGCGACCGTGAGTAGGATTGGCGCTTGTTGGATGAAGGCGCGAAGATGCTGAAACACAACGGAAATCTGTGCCTGTCACAATTAGGAGTCGTGTTCGTTTTCCAAGGTCGATTTCATGTCATTCTGTTTCCCCTTCCTTTGTCGCAATGCGATGCGCAGAAGTACATTCCCAAGAACCAGCCCCAGCAGAATTGGTCCCCAATAAAAACAGAGGAACATCCGCCACACGGCCGGCCAGCCATGGCTTTCAACCGCACTCGGACCAAGGCCATCGCGTAAAATCCAAGCGAGTGGACTTATCAACACGCAATTTGCGATAAGCACGTCAATCAGAATAAGAAACAGCCGAATGCTTCTACCAACCCAATCGATTGAATGGTAGTTTTTCTTTGCACGACCGGCACTTCTTTGCACGATCATCTTCCCCATAATTCAGTTTATCAATGTTTCCTAATCTGCGAACAAAGATCATAAATCCATGCCGAAATCCGGAAATCGAAATCTGTGCCTGTCACAATTAGGAGTCAGATCATCCTTCATATGCCCAGGTTATGACCGACGATGTCATTTCGATCGCCTTGCCCTGCCAAGCTTCGGGCTGATAGAGACCACCTCTTCTGTTCCGTTGTCGGCGATAAGCTTGTCCCGCACGAACCGGGATCGACTGTCTGACAGGCCGAACCGTTGCTCCATCCTACCGACGAACCGGGCCGAGCCGACGAAGTG
>CAYXNI010000033.1:0-12324 GCA_964466285.1 uncultured Planctomycetota bacterium
AGCCGTTCGAGCTGTCGGGCGGGCAGCAGCAGCGGGTCGCCATCGCGCGCGCCTTGGCGAACGATCCGGCGGTCATCCTGGCCGACGAGCCGACCGGCAACCTCGACCTCAAGACGGGGAAAGAGATCATCGAACTGCTCAAGCAACTCAACACGGCGGCGAACGTGACCATCATCACGGCAACGCATGACATGAAGATGTTGAGCGCCTCCGACCGCATCATCTGGATCCGCGACGGCCTCGTCGAGCGGATCCAGAACCGCAGCGAGCTCGATATCCGCGAAGGCACGATCGACGGGAAGTCGGCGTGACGGGGGGAAGACCGGAACTCACCACAGATAAACGCCCATCGCCCGGCGATGGGACCCGGTGAACACGGATTGATTTCGAGGATGATGATCCGCGTGAATCCGTGTCCATCCGTGGTGAATTCTGTCTTTCTGTCTCTTTTCGTACCCCGCTTCCCCCGAATCCCGTTGCACCAAGGCCCGGATTTCGCGCTCGATGGCCGTAGCCCCGCGCTCGGACGTGAGAACGCCAATCTCGAGGTCGTATCGCCGCGATTCGCCCGGCTCGAGAATCGTCAGGCGGCCGGCTTCGCGCTCGCCCTTGCGGCCTGCCACGGTGTTGGTCGACGGGTCGAATTCGAACAGGTTCTTCTGCTCATAATCATCAGGCAGGCCCTGGCGTTTCCACTTCTCGATCGCCTCGCCCCAGATGTAGAACCCGCGGCGGACAAGGTGGTCGACCGGCTGAAAGGCGTACGTTGCTCGGATGCGTTCACCGGGTTTCATCGAGGTCACCAATCATGCGGTGTCCTTGCCCTGGATCGTGCCGGCCTCGATCCGGATTTCGCTTCGGTCCTTGATGCTGGCGATCTGGCCGTCGGTCAGATACACGACGCGGTCGGAGGCGGCAAGCATCTTGTGGTCGTGGGTCGCGCTCATCACGGTGACGTGGAAGTCGTCCTTGAGGCTTTCGAGCATGCGGATGATCTCCTCCCCGGTGTGGAGGTCAAGGTTGCCCGTCGGCTCGTCCGCCAGGATGATGGCCGGATCGTTTGCCAGGGCGCGTGCGACGGCGACCCGCTGCTGCTGGCCGCCGGACAACTCAACGGGTTTGTGAAGAATGCGGCTGCCGAGTCCGACGCGTTTCAAGAGTTCCGCCGCCTTGTCCTGGGCGTCGGCCTGGGTCATTCCGGCGAACAACATGGGAAACATGACATTCTCCAGGGCGCTGGCGACCGCGATGAGGTTGAACGTCTGGAAAATATATCCGATCTTGTGGCAGCGCAGCCAGGCGAGCTCAAACGTGTCGAGCGCGGCGATATCCACCTCGTCGATGTACACCTGCCCCTGGTCGGGCTTGTCGAGTCCGCCGATCATGTTGAACAGCGTGCTCTTGCCCGAGCCGCTCGGGCCCATGATCGAAACGTATTCCCCGCGCTTCACGGACAGGTTGACGCCGCGGAGCGCGTGCACCTCTTCCCCGCCGAGCCGGAAGACGCGCCGGACGTTGACCGCACGGATCACGTGGACGGCCAGCAGCCCGCCCTTCTCATCCTCGACGGGCACCACCAATGGGGATTTGTCGGGCTCGCCCATCGTTCAGATTTCCGAATGCATGGCGTCGACCGGCTGCATCCGGGCCGCGCGCCACGCGGGGTACAGGGCGCCGATGATGGTCAGCGCCACGCCGGCCAGAAGGCAAATCCCAACCAGCTTCAGGATCTCGCCGCCGGGAACGTACGGCGAGACGGCGAAACCGTACTTCGCATACGCCTCGACAAAGGTCAAGCCCACGCCGATGGTGATGCCGATGGCGGTCCCGACGATGCCCTGGAACGTGCTTTCGAGCAGGAAGAGTTGAACGATCAGGCCGTTCAGCGCCCCCAGGCACTTCATCGTGCCGATCTCCTTGAATCGCTCGGTGACGCTGAGCAGCATGGAGTTGAGAATGCCGACGAGACTGACCAGGAGCGCGAGGCCGACGAGCCAACAGGTCTGCACGCGCGCGTCGCGGTTGCTCAGGTCGGTCAGCGCACCGGTCCTCATCAGTTCTTCGATGTAGCGCCGGCCCTGCTCCGTCTGGCTGCCTTGCTGGTTGATGCTCAGGACGATCGCGTCAGAGCAAAGGATGTACGTGAGGAACGCGAGCGCCAGGATGATGCCGCTCGTCACGAGCAGCGACCGCACGAGCCGGACGCGGATGTTCTTCCATGCGATGCGGACAGCGTCGCCGAACGGCAGTTTGGCCTGCTGCTGGATCTCGCCGCCGTGGATCGACTCGTAGCCGTGCTCGCTGCTCGTCATTTCGTGGTCCCGGCCGTGTTCGGAATCCTACTCGCAATCCTAATCGTAATCTTAATCTCTCGCGAACTCAACATTCGTCCTATCGGACCTATACGACCTGTTCGAAGATAGCGCTTGTGCACATACTACGCGCGACACAAAATAGATTGCACACAGCAGTGGCCGCCCCTCTGGCCACGGCTTCAGAAATGCAAACAATAAAGTGTCGCGCATAGTAAAACACTAACCGCCTTCCTCCTTCTTGCGGTCGATCGCCACGGCGATCACGGCTTTCGACATGAGCGTTTTTAAGAACGTCGCGACGGAAAGCTCCGCCTCGGCGATGCTGACCTTGTGCGACTCGGCGAAGCGCCGGATGATCGTCTTCGCATCGGTCTTTCCGTCGCAGGCATCGTACACCTCGCGCCCGAGCCGATCGAGGGTGAACGTGCGTTCAACCGGTTCAGGCGTTTCGAGCCACCGTAGCCACGGACGCGGCGTCAGGCGAACCGTCACATTCAGCCCGCCATCGGGCAATTCCTTGGTGCGAACAACGGGCAACCGTTCCGGCTTTCCGGCCAGCGCGGCGGCCCGGCCGATCTTGCCACGTGGCTTTTTCACAACGGTGGCCTCGGTCCGAGTTGAGCCCAATTCATGCCTCCAATGGCCGAGGCCAGGAGCGCATCGTCGGATTCGCCCGGCGAATCCAACTCGGCAAGCAGGAGGCGATCCAATTCCCGGTCGACCACGGCCGCGGCAACCGACCGGCGCGGCGACACCGAGCCGAGTGGAAACGCAAGCCGCTTCCAGCCGGTCACGCGGGTGCCTTCGAGCTTCCGCCCGAACGAATTCACGGTCCACTTCTCCGGCGAGCTATCCGCGCGATACTTCCGGTGCTCGCGGAACGCCCGGACCTCGATCCAGCGCTCGATCTTCCTGCGGCTCAGGGCAAGCTCCGCCGGATAGACCTGCCGGAGCACGAGGCGGCGGCCCTTCCCGTGGAATTCGAGCGTGAGGTCGCCCAGAAGCAAGCGCTTGTTGGTCAGCGTGAATTCGGCCGGTGATTCAAAACTCGCTCCGAACACCGCCCACCGCACCGCGACATCGGACGAGTAGGTGACAAGCGACGGGATGATCTGCCTCAGGATGAGCTTCCGAATCTTCGTCGGCGTTTCGCCGCCCGTCACAATCTCCAAGAGAAGTCCGGCCTCCGGCGCGTAGCCGTACCAGACGCGGAGCAGTCCGGCCGTACCGTCGAGCAGGTCTTCGGATACCCACGTCGTGACGGCGAATCCAGCGGGGGCAGGCGCCGCCTCGCGGCTCGCGCGAAGGCAGAGCGCCTTCAGCCGCCGCCGCATCCAGCGTTCAGCTTCAAACCGGGCTTTCCCGGGCCGCCACCATTTGACCTGCAGCACCGGCTCCTCCTCGTCGGCGATGAACATCGCCCCCTTGTCCCAGCCGCCCTCGATGCGAATCGGGCGCCACTCGGCCGGAATCTTCATCTGCCAGCCGACCCAAGCCAGGTAACTCATCCCGGACTGTGCGGCGGTCGAATTCAAAGGGCATCCCCTCACCAGTGTTTGCATACGATCACACGGGCAGCCGGATCACGCTCTTGGTCATCAAGACAAACCCGATGCTGAACATCATGATCAGCCCCATTCCCGCCCCGAATCCGGCCGCGAACACGATTCGGTATTTCGGCCAGTTGTCGCCGAACTTCTTGCGGCAGACGAACCGGCCGAAGAGCGCCCCGGCCAGCAGAGGAATGATCGCATCGGGAATGTTCTGGTTCAACCCGATGACCACGCCATAGACCAGGAATATGGGGAGCCCGAACCGGTCCAAGGCGGTATACACGGCGAGCGCCAGGATGAGGCCGATCGCGATGTACTCGGGCTTGAACGCCTCGCGGAACGGGCTCGCGGCTTCACCGGGCAGCGTGGACGTCCACATCAGGGCGCTCTGGTACGCCTGCAGTTCCCAATACTGGTTGGCGTACGGGAACATCTCGCTCGGCACCGGGCCCAACGACCAGATGAGCTGGCTGAAGGCGATCGTGGCCACGAACACAATGGGGAAGATGAGGATCTCCGCCTTGATGATGGAGCTGAACCGCGTGCCGGTGAGTTCGGTCGTGCGGAAATAGGATGCTTGGCCGGCGTAGTCGCTCAACGGGATCGGGGCGAACCAGATGGCGGCGCCCTTGTACCCCGACAGGATGAACGAAGCCTCCTTGACAAACGGGATGCCGATGCCCATTCCCATCACGCCCACCATCCGGGTCGAGATGTAGCTGATGATGGGCGTGTAGACGAAACCGTAGAAGATGAGAATCCAGAGCGGAAACCGGGCGCCGAGCAGCGGCCCGGAGCCATAGTTGATCATCCAGTACGCGAGCGCGACATACGTCGTGGTCGAGAAAAGATAAATCAGGAGTGCGGCCCAGATCGGGATGTCGCCACGGCCGCGCGGAGTCTGAAGAATGCGATCCCAGTGGAACTTCGTTTTGCCAGCCTGATCCAAGTCCCCCCGTTTCTCCCGAAGGTTCCGGATCAGGCTCGCGATGCCGATGACGCCGATGGCAAGGCTCAAGCCCAGGCCGAAGCTGAAATAGAAGTCCATCGTGTTGGACATGGACGTCTGGATGCCGCCGATGCCCGGCTCCCAGCCGTTCAGCACGCCGGCATAGTAGAGGCACGGGTTGGCGATCAGCGTGATGACGACGGCGATCAGGCCGCCGATCACGCCCCAGAACGGGACGACCATGCCCGAGACGAAGATGCCGAGATTGAAGCTAATCATCACAGGCATCGCCGGCAGGATCTTTTCGGTGTACGACGTGAGATCGACGAACGGGATCGGAAGGATCTGGATGCTCTGGCTGAAGATGGCGCCGGTGATGTTCGGGATGGCGAGATAGATGAACCCGAACGCGATGCCGGCCATGCCGCCCATGGCGAACGTCCGCCAGCGCCAGGTCTCCTTCTGGCCGGAGGCATCCGCCAGGGCCATCATGCCCATTGCGCTCACGGGGGCCATCGGGAATGGCAGCTTCTCGACATCCGATGTGAGGCGGAACAGCACGTACCCGAGGCCGAACTTGTCGAGCCGGCCGATGAACGAGCCGAGCAGCATCAGACCGAGCGGCTGCCACCAGGCCGGGTTCAGGAAGTTGCGCTCCGCGAGCACGCCGGGATCGGTCGGCGCCCACCATTTGGGGATGTAGTCCGTGAGACCCATCTTGCGAATCTGTTCGCTCTGCGCGATGAACTGCTGCCAGAGGAGTCCGGAGCTGCCGGTGCTCATCATGGCGCCGCACATGTAGAAGAGAATGAAGATCTCCGGCCGCTTCAGCTTCTTGAAGGCGCGGCGGCAGATTTCAACATACAGAATCACGGTGACCCAGTCGGGCGCCCCGCCGAGCCCGAGTCCGGCGACAAGGCCCATGTAAAGTTGGGCCGGGGCCATCACGAGACCGACGAACAGGGCCATGAGAACCGTGCCCCACCCGAACCCTTCCTCGAACTGGTCGGGGGCCGTCATCAGGTCCCGGAATTCCCTGAGTTCCTTGTCCTCGCGCATAGCCATCCCTGTCCGTTAGGCCGGCGGGCCGGAGACCAGCGGCGTTCCGCTTTCGGCTGCCCGGGTGATGTATTCGAGCATGCGGTCGATCTTGAGCTTGCGCCATCCGAGCAACTGCCGCCGCAGATCGCCGAGCAGCACGCGGTTGAGCTTCCACCAACTGGAGACCTGCCCCGACTGGCGGCGGAGTTCGATATTGATCTCGTAGATGTCGGCCTCGGCGGAAGGCTGGATCAGGATCCGGACGTCCTGGCGGATGCCGAGGTCGTACGGTGCGAGCCATACGGTGCCTTCGAGACCGATCACGTCGACGCCGTTCGCATTCTCGTGGATCTTGCGCAGGTCGTCCGCGCTGAAGTTGCCGATGGTGCCCTCGCGGTGCGCGTCCATGTACTCGTACAGGAACTCGAGCACGCCTGCCGCCGTCCGGGTCGTTGCGGTGAACGGAAGCCGGTCGCGGATGACATCGTCTTGCGGTTGCGGAACTCTCCACGTCATCTCGTTGCTCGGAGCGGCCAGCTTGCCGGCAAGGAACGCGGGCACGAGCGAAGATACGATGACCACCCCCAGCACCATGATCATGGTGATGATGGCCTGCGTTCCGGAATAGTTGAGGGTGATGCCGCCCATCCAGCCCATTTCGCTCAAGACCTTCGCGACGCCCTGCCCCGCCACGTAGCCGAAGATGGACCCCATCAGCCCGTAGGTGATCGCTTCCGCGAGGAACAAGAACCCGACATGGAGCGGCGCGAGGCCGAGGCTCGTGTAGATATAGATCTCACGTTTCCGTTCGGCGATGGAACTGAGCATGGTGTTCAGGATGATGAGGCCGGCGATGGCGAGCGGGATCAGCAGGCTCTTGGGGGCGTGCGGCAACGGCGGCACGCCTACCACGACGCGGACGCCCTGGCCGGGAGCGCCATAGTAGATCGGAAACGCGAACCGTTCGGACAGTTCCTTCGCAAAGTCCTGCGCCGTGGCGTAATCCGGGGCCGCAATCGAGATGCTTCGCAGCCCGCCGCCAAGCCGGCGAACGACCGACGCCGGCGCGACGACGATTCCATCGCTCGGCGTGTACGGAAGGCTCTCCGCACGTTCCAGCGCCTTGCCGCTTTCAATGTCCTCCATCAGTTCTTCAAGCCCGGACCGCGTCATCATCTGGCGTTGCTCGTCGCCGACCGCCGTGAAATCAAACGGACGCATCGGTGTGCCGTCGAGGCGCATGACGGTCTCGTCGAAGGCTTTCGACTGGAAGGTTCCAAGCAATTCCAGTGCCACCCCGCCGAGAATGACCTTGTCACCCGGTTTCACGCCGAGTTCCTCGGCCACGGTCGAGGAGAGGTAGCAGGCGTTCCCGGCGGCGAACCGGGGCCAGTTCGAGCACACCTTGTCGAACCCGACGAGCGGGCCGTCGCTGGCCGAAACGCCCAGAGCGGCTTTCAGCGAGACCTGCTTGCCCGTCACGCCGTTGCGCACGTGAATTCGCCACTGCGTATCCCAGGGGTTCACGAGCCAATACGTGGGGGCCACCGTCCGGCCCGGCGGCGTGATGGTTTCGAGGGCCCGGAGCGCCTGCGGGGCCATCTCGCGGTTCGCCGGCAGCGCGATCAGGACGCCCGCGAACGCCGGCTGGAAGCTCGCCTTCGTCCGCACTGTCGAGTCGCGGGTTGTGTGGTAACTGCTGGCGGACATGAAGCAGAGCAGCGCAAACGTGATGAGAATGACGGTGGCCGCGGTGAGCGCGGTCCGGAGCTTCCGCTTCCGCATGTTGGCGATGCCGAGCCTGAGGGCGGTGTACGCGAGGCCGAGGCGCGAAGTCCGCGCGCCACTCGACTCGGCGCGGCCGCTACGCAGCTCCTCCAGCTCGCTCTCGAATTTCGAGAAGATCATCGAAATCACCATCACGCTCATGCCGATCGCGCCGAACGCCATGATGATCATGAGCGGATGACCGCTGATCCGGAACGCCGGATGGAAGCTCCAGAGCACCGCCGCCATTACGGCGAAGATCCCGATGATCGCACCGAGTTGCTTGTAGATGTGCGGCGACGCAAAGAGCAGCCGCTCCATCACGAACGAGAACGGGACAATCATGAGCAACAGGAAAATGGCGCCGCGAATGACATCCTTCGCGGTGTCGAGCACGGCCTCGTAGATGCGGACCTCGTTTGCGAGCGCGCCGCTCGTGTTCTTGACGTACCCGGCCCCGTCGTCGTGCTTCAAGGCGTCATCCGCGCCGGCGAGCAGCACTTCGGTCCGCTTCTGCATCTCTTCGATCGGCTTGCTGGTGATCCCGGCCTTCCGGTAGTCGCTGAGGCGAAGGAAATCGAGTCGATAGAAGTCGCGGGCCGAGATATGCACGGGATCGAGCGGCAGCCGCTCGCCGAGCGGGAAGCCGACCATTATCTTGCGGACCGGGAGCGCGGCGACCTCGGGATCTTTGGTGTCCAGCACGTTCAGAAGCACCATGCGGTTCGCCGCGATCCCGCGACGCAGGATCAGTTGCCACCGGACCCCCGGCTCAAGAAGGCACGTCAGCTTGTTGCCGTAGCGGCCCAGGTTCATGCGCTGCGGATTGCTCCCGCGAATCGCGTCCAGCACCGAAACGGCGGGCAGCCCCAGCAGGTAGCGCGGGTCGAACAACTCCGGAAGGTTCAGTTCGCCGCAGTCGAAGACGACGGCTCGCATTGGACCCGGGTTGCTGGCGCTGAGGTCGACCGTGAGGGTGACGCCGCGTCCGGCCTTGAGCGCATCGATCGCGCGCACGATCCGTCCGTCCTCCGCCGTCAGGAACGACTGGACGGAGAAGCCCCGCACGCCGCTGGCAGACGGGAGGAGGTCGAACTGGAACTGGCCGTCGATGCCGGTCAAGGCGAATTCGAGGCGGCGAAGGCCCGGCACCGGCTGCGAGCCGGACACGAGCGTCGTCAGGTAGCCCTCCATTGGAACCCGGGGCACGGGATCGCCCGGTGACTCGTCGACGATCGCACCGTGAGCGCGGGTCCACGAAGCCACTTCCTTGGTGTTCGGAAGGAATGCGGGATCGGCAATAAGGCGGCCGAGCAGGACACGCGTCGCTTTGAGCTGCGGTTCGATGCGGCTCCAATCCAGGCGGGCCGCCGTATCATTCGGAGTATCAGTACGCGGCTGGATGGCCTCGAGCGTGCTCCATGTGATGCCCGCCGTCGCAAAACTGACCGCGGGCGATGTGATGTTGTGGATCAACCCGACCACGTCCGCCGCCGCCGACTCCATGCCGCTCAAGGGATTGAGATTGACCGCGTGGCGAACGTCCGCAGGCCAGAACCGGTCGCCGTCCTGCCTCTGTTTGGCGGCCATCCAACGCCGGAATGACTCGGCGTTGCGGCTCTCGTTGATGAAGTGGAACCGGTCCTGAAGCGATGGGCCGGCGGCAACGCCGGAGTCCGAGAGATCGATCCCGAAGATGAAGCCGAGTGGGCGCTCGATTTTCTCGGGCAGCCCGAGCTCTCGGAGCAGCATTCCCCGGCGTAGGTCGCGCTGGCGATCCTGGGCCGCCGTCCCCTCGAGGCTCTTGAGTTGCCCCGCGATTCTCTGGCTGGCCCGGGTCCACAGAACGTGCGCAAGCGCCACGGACTCGTCTCCGAGAGGGATGCTGCTGAAGAGCTGCCGCTGGACGCTGTTTCGCTCAGCGGTCGATTTCCGGAGCCGGTCCTGGACTTTGTCGAGGTCCTTCAGCTTGTCGTTGATGTCGGTCAGTTCCGCAAGAAGCGCGGCGGTCTGGTCGTCTGCCTTTTTGCGTTCGGGTCCGGAGTCCGCTCGCTTCTTCAGCCCGGCCATCTCTTCATAGATGTCTCTCCGGCGTGTTCCAAGCTCCGACGCTTTGAGGCGGACGGGATAAAGTTCGGACTCGTTTTGCGCGATGTCGCGCGCAACCTCGTCCTTGATGTACCGTCGCAGGTCCCGGAACCGGCTTTCGTGAAACCGGTTGAGCCCGTCGCGTTCGTTCAGGATGGCGGGCCTCGGCTTGACCTTCGCCTCGACGCGGACCCAGTTCGAGTAGTTGCTCGCGACAATGATCATCTCGATGATGAGGAAGACGAGCGGAACGCCGCAGAGAACGAAGCGCCTTCTTTGAACGAACCAGAGGAAAGTCGCGAAAAAGGCCAGCCCGCCGAGACAGAGCAGCACGGTGTTCAGCCACTGGATCTCCCGGGGGACGGTGGAGCTGATGAAGAGTTCCTCGGCGAGTTGGGCGTGCTTCCGGTAGGTGCCGAGCAATTCCGCATCTTCCTTCGAAAATTCTTTCCGGTCCTTTGGAACCGTGGCGAAGGAGCCGAGCATCTGGCGGACGCCGAGTTGGTTGATGGTGTAGGCGTCGAGAAAGGCGAAGAGGAGCGGCCGCGCGGGGGCGGTGCGGCTGTATTGCCGGAGGAGGTTGAGAGCGGCCGCGACGTCCAGGGCGGCATCGGCGCCCGGGGCCAGTTCGGGCACGACGCTCATCGAGTCGTACGCCACGGCAATGACGAACGCCTGCTGAAGTTCGATGGCATCGGGCCGCTTGCCCGTCGGCTTAACGAGGACGTAGATGTTTCGTGCCGTGGCGGCTGCCCAGTCGCCGCGAGCGTACAGCGTGCCGTCGCCGGCCTTGCCCGTTCTCAGCGCGTCGGCCAGTGAGCCGTCGGGGACATAGAACCGCGGCACGTTGATCGGGATCATCATCACGTGCGAAGAGACGTCGAACGAAGTGACCGCCGGGGATCCGAGCAGGATGATCGCTTGGGCGCCGGCGTTGTAGGCTTCGGACCAGGCATCGCCGCCGGCCATCTCCATGACCGCGACCTGGCCGCGCAGGCTGCTGGCAGGACAGTGGCCGGGGAGCCGGCCCGGCTCGCCTTTGCCGATGTAAATGAGCCTGCCGCTGATGCCGTCACGCGGAGTCGTGTTCAGCCGTCCGCACGCCGGCCAGAGGGGGTATACGTGGTGCTTGCCCTGGGCGGGGCCGGCGGGAATCCGCAGCTCGGATTCCAGGAACCGGGGCATAACGACGGGGAACTCCTGCGTCCACATCCGGACGCCGGGGATCGCCTTGATCTTGTCCAGCAGTTCCTTCTGGGCTTCATCGTGGGATTGGAGGCCGACGACCCGCGTCGGGAACGAGGCGAGCCACGTGGTGTCGGCGCGGACCTGTTCGACAAATGCTGCCGCCTCATCGCGTTCGGATGGTTCGGGGGACTGCTCAGCGGGCGGACGCTCGGCGGCACCGGCGCTCGCGGTCAGGAACGCGGCGGTCAGGACAGCCAGCCAGAACCGGACGGACGTTATCCCCATAGAGCGTTGTTCCCGCCTGACGTCCCGTGTGGCGCATCCTACGCGCTTCTCAGCGCATTTCGGCACGCCGCCTAACCGGTCCGCCCTCAAACGCGACAAGCCGAGCCGCTCGGGACGATGCCCAACTGGCGTTGCGAACGAGAGCGCGAAACAAGTCCGCCTCAGTCCCAGGGTTGGAGCAGCACTTTGCCGCAGTTGCCGCCGGCCCGAAGCTTCCAAGCCTCCTCCACGTCACGCATCGGAAAGACGTGCGTGATCAGCTTGTTGATCTGCCCGCCGCCATCGTGAATGATTCTCAGGATGCGCGGGGTGTCGGCCAAGTTCCAGTGCCAGGTGCCGTGAAGGGTCAAGCCCTTCGAGATGACGTCGCGCCAGCCGTTCACGGAGAAATCGCCGGGCCCGCCAACCAGAGCCACTTGGCCCTTGCGGCGGACGGACCGGATGCACAGTTGCGCGGCCCCGCCGACACCCGAACACTCGACCGCCTTGTCCACGCCCCGTCCGCCCGCGAGCGCCTGGATCTGCTCGGAGGCGTATTTGTCGGTCGGATTGACGACGGCCAAGTCATCCTTAGGCACCGGGTTCGGGCGCTCGACCAGTTCGACCTTGCCTTTGCCCGTCTTTGCGACAACAAGCATCCGATTGAGCCTCTCTTGTACTCAGTAATGACTGCCACGCCTTCAGGAGCCCATTGAATCAGAATCGTCGCCGCGAATCAACGCCCTTCCAACACAAGCTTCTGAGCCCTTCTTGGGCCATTCCCCAGTCGGATCACCCTTGAACGGCGAAAACGTGTGTGTGGGGCGGAGTAAAAGTCCGGCAGCGGTCTGCCGTCGAGATCCACGGGGCAGCGAACGGGCGGCTCCCCGGATGCCCACGGTTCCTGGTCCTGGCGCGGCGTCCACGGCACGCCGAGTACGGTCGCGGGCAGGGCAACGCCGAAATCCGGAGCCACGGCCCGGCACAACGTGTTATTCCCGGGGAGATGACGCCGCGCGAAAAGCTGCGCCCGGAGCTGGAAGAGGATTTGATCCTCGGCGCTGCCGTCGTAGTAACGGCCGAGATCGGCATCGAGAAACCGCGCCATCAGCGCTCGTTCAATGCCCAGGCATACCTTCTCTTGAATGGGAGAGACCGG
>CAYXNI010000034.1:0-12257 GCA_964466285.1 uncultured Planctomycetota bacterium
CGAGCTGCGGGCCGATCTGGGCGGTGTCGCCGTCGATCGCCTGGCGGCCGCACAGGACGATGTCGGCGCCGCCAGCACGTTCGACCGCCTTGGCGAGCGTGTAGGACGTCGCGAGCGTGTCGGCCACGGCGAAGCCGCGGTCGGTCAGCAGGACGACGTTATCGGCGCCCATTTCAAGCGCTTCGCGCAGGATGTCGGCGGCGCGGGGCGGGCCCATCGTGATGACGGTCACCTTGCCGCCGAACCGGTCGCGCAGCGACAGCCCCATTTCGAGCGCGTTCCGGTCTTCCGGGTTGAACACAGCCGGCAGGGCCGCCCGGTTGATCGTCCCGTCGGCCTTCATCGCTTCGCCGGTGATGTTCTTCGTGTCGGGCACCTGCTTTGCGCAAACAACAATCCTGTATCCCATGACCACCTCGCAAATCTGTGCGGTTCAGAAGGCGTTCAACGTGGTGCAAGAGGATAACAGACGATGCATTGACAGTCAAGTTTGGCTGTTCGCAGCAAAGGCGGCGCAGGGCCTGGGTGCGTGAAATCTCCTTCACGTCGTCCGGATGTTCGACGCCTCACCGCCCCTGGCGCACTCAGCAGAGGCCCGTTCGTACATGCTTAGCGTACGCCGGGTACGCGGCGTCTGGATTCGTTCGCCGAAGGCGAACCTTGGAGTGCGGCGGCTCGACGCCGCTTTTCAAGGCGGTTTGCTGGACGTCCGACAGTTTCGAGTCCAAAGCGGCGTGACGGGTGTCCCTGCGCTGTCGCTCCGGGACAAAGCGGTGTCATAGCCACCGCACTCCAAAGCGACGCTGAAGCGTCGCATACCCGCAGGCACTGTATGCGCAAGTCAAACGTATTCCTTGCATCACTTCCCGCCGTGCTTGCGAAGAAGCTCGACGATTTCCTTGTGGCCCTTCTCCGCCGCCCAGTACAGCGGCGTCCGGCCCTCCTTGTCCGCCGCGTTGACGCCAGCCCCGTCCGCAAGGAGCCGTTCTAACGGCCTTCTTGTCTCCCTTCCGTGCCGCCTCGTGCAGCGGGGTAGAGGCTCCAGGAGCTGCTTGGTCGGCAACCATGTTGTGCCGACAAGACGTGAGCAAGCACACCCCCAGCACGATGACAATGGCTCCAAGCTTGCGTGTATGTCGCATCGAACTGTCCCCCTTCCCGGTGGCCCTTCCACCTTCTCGACGGAAATCTCAAATCACAAGCACCGAATCACAAACGATTCCAGGCCGCATGTCTGGTGTACGTGGTCAAAGTGTTGAGACATATCGAAGCCCCCAAGACTGCACGCCCCGCGCCGGGTTCTGGCCTGACTGCAAGGTACTCGTTCCATCAATGGCCGTCAAGCCGGTTGCGACGTAGTCTGCCGCCGCCCGTACTCCACGCAGGCCGTGCGGGCAGCATCGGGATCATCGGCCTTCTTCGCTTCGTGGACGATGGCGGCGCCGTGGCCGCACGGCCCATCACCCCACGACGAGCGCGTCCCCGGCTGACAGGGTGACGGCCTGGCGCAGGACGACGACCGTCCCGCCGTCGAGCTCCTTCACCGACGCGGCACGTCTCTTGCCGTTCACCGAGACCGCGGACACGCCGCCGACGTTGAGGCGCAGCGTCTTGAACGACACGCTGCCGCTGTCGCACCGGAGCTCGAACCGCTTCCTTTTCTGGCTGAACGAGCCCCAGCCGGAGGCGGAGACCCACGGCGCACGAGTCGCCCGCGCCGCGATGGCCGGCGCGACCGTCAGCGTCTGGTTCGGCACGTCGACCTTGAACCCGGTGGACGCCAGCAGGATGGCCCACGCCGACATCGCGCGGTAATAGTGGTCTCCGCACTCGACGTGGTTCCAGAACCGGCCCGCCCGCAGATACCGCCGGTGAATGTTCTTGACCACGGCCGTCGCCTCGCGGGCCAGGCCGAAGCCGTACATCATCGACGCGATCGCGTACTCGATGCCCGTCCACGGCGCGTCCGCCTGCGCGTTGTGCCACGTGTGTAGCGTCGGCCGCGCGCCCGCCGGGTAGCAGGCGTTGATCAGCCCGTCCTCGTTGGAAAAGTTGCACTTCATCACCGCCTTCAGCGCCGCGCGGATGCGGCCGGCCGGCAGCGTGTGGCCCAGGCCGATCAGCTCCGTGAACCACTCGCCGTCGATCTGGTCGGTCATGCAGCACTCGTCGCGCTGGCCGCCGTCCACCCACAGGCTGTAGTACTCGCCGTTCCAGAGCTTCCTGTCGAAGTTCGGCGCGGCCTTGGCCAGGATGTCCCGCCACTGGTTCGCGCGCCCGGTCTCGCCCAGGTCCTCGGCGATGCGGACAGCCGCGAGCAGCGCGGACAGCCACAGGCTGGCGATGTAGCTGGGGATTCCGCGGAAATCCCACCCGTCATACGTGTTCCGCTTGGTGTCGTGATCCGGCAGGCCGTCGCCGTCGGCGTCGAGACGCTCCGTATTGTCCATCGCCTTCACGATGTGCGGCCACAGCCGCCGCAGGTAGTCGCGGTCGCCCGTCCACAGGTAGTCGCGGCAGGTCAGCAGGACGAACTGCTGGTTCATGTCGACCCGGTCGAACCCGTTGTCGACCTGGCTCATGTCGGGCGTGAAGTAATGGTGGACGCGGCCGTCCTCGCGCTGGAACCGGGCGCCCATCTCCATCTGCCTCTTCTGCAGTTCGGGGAACAGGGCCAGCAGGCCGAACGAGCCCTGGTACGTGATGTCCGTCGTGTGGAACCCGCAGCAACCGAGCCCCTCCCACACGCCGAAGTCGCCCGCCTTCGTCCACCACGTGCACTTCGTCAGCGTGGTCATCTGGCCGGACCACGCGTCCGCCAGTTCCGCCGGCAGCGTCGTGTCGTACAGGTTGTCCGCAAAGCGGCAGACCGCGTCGCGGTGCTTCTCGTAGTTCGACGCCAGGAACCGGTTCACCGCCTCTGCGTCGGCGAACCAGTGCTCGTACATGTGGCCCAGGACCGGGCCCTTCGCGCTGAAGTGATACGGGAAGTGCCAGCCGAGCGTGAAGCGGATTTCCTTCTGCTCCCCGGGCCCGAGCCGGATCGAGCTCGCCAGCGCTCCCGCACCCCACACCGGCCGCTTGCGGTCGTCGCCCAGCATCCAGTTCAGGAAAATGCGCACGGCCTTCAGGAGGTCCTTCCGCCCGCCGGCCGTGGCGAGCGCGGCCGGGTCCGCCTCGTTGATCCGGCGGACGACCGCCTGGAACGACGCGTAGCGGCAGAGGCGCTCGAAAACGCCGTCCGCCTCGGCCTCGGACAGCGCGGCAACCTCGTCCTCCGTGCCGCGGAGGAGCCCGGCGATCGACTCGGCCACGTTCGTGTTGGGCAGGCGTCCGTCCATGCGGAACGCGCTCAGGAGCCACTCCTTCGAGTAACCGAAGCAGCTCCCCATCCCGAAGCCGCCGCTCAGGAACTGCTCGAGGTCGGCCGCGATCCACGTGTGCTCGCCGCCCGAGACCGACAGCCCCAAGCTCCCGACCGTCGCCTTGCAGGCCACCTCGTCCGGGCTGACGCCCGTCCGCATCGTGAGGAACGTCGTCCCGTCCGCCTGCGTGATCGTGTTCACCAGCTTCCGGTCGACCGCGCCCCACGCCAGCGGGTTGAGCAGCGTCCCGGCGAGCGACACGTCGACCGGCTTGCGCGACTTGTTCTTCAACTCGAACGTCAGGTAGAAGCCCGGCGTGCCGCTCGTCTGCGCGTCGTGCGGGACGAACGGCGAGAACGCCGTCGCCGAGACCGACACCGGCAGGCCGCGGTCGATGTACCGCAGCCGGGCGGCGGGGAAGCGGCCGTCGAACTCGATCGCCTCCGGGCTCTTCAGCCACGTGCCGGAATAGAGGTCGTGCTGATCCGTCCGCATCCCCAGCCGCCGGACGACCGGTCCGCGCCCGGGCTGTTGCATGCGGACATAGAAGGCGAGGGCGTTGGGCCCCATGTTCGGGCCCTGAACGTTCGAGCAGCACTGGGGCTGCTGCGGCGCCCAGATCCCGAGGTTGAAGATGTGCCACTCGTGGAAGTAGCCGTCCGGGCGGATCTCGATGCTGCCTGTCCCCAGCCCGCCGAGCGGGATGCCGCTGTTGTGAGCGATCTGAGCCTTGATCTTCGCCATGCGATTTTTCCTCCGGTTGTGTGCGTCAGCAAATCGGGGGAATCATAGCTGGGCTTAGGGGGGTTGTCCAGCGCCTCAGGGCATGATGTCGCTGGAGCGCGCGAGCATGTTCGCGGTGGGCGTCGGGTGCGGGGCGGCAGGTCACTTCGCCGCGCTATGCAGGCAGGTGTCGCGAGATGAACGTCACGGCGTCGCCCACGTTCTTCACGTTCAGCGCCTCGTCCTCGTCCATCTCGATGTCGAACTCCGCCTCGAACCCGGCCACCAGCTCGATGCTCTGAATCGACTCCGCGTGGAGGTCCTCGACGAACCGCAAGTCCGTCGAGATGTTCTCGACCGGAACGCCCAGGACCTGGCTGACGACCTTCTTCACTCTCGCTTCGACGCTGCTCATTCTGTCCTCCACTCGAAACTACGGTCTCTTGAACGCCTTCCTGATCGCCTCGCGCAACTCCGGCTTCAGCATCTCGTGCAGATGCCGGATCAGCGCTTCGTCCGCCGCGGTCAGGTTCTTCCCGCGCCGGGCCATCGACACCCGCGCCGTATCCAGCATCCCGCGAAGCCCGGTGCCCTTCGTCGGCCGGCCGTTCAGCATCCAGCAGAACGACGGCACGTACTTCGGCATCAGGTTCCCGCTGAAGACCAGGTTGCTCATCATGCCGATCACGCTGCCCGTGTTCAGAATCGTCCCGATGCTGGTCTTTGTGTGGTCGCCGATCATCGACCCGAGGAACTGGGTGCCGGTATCGCGCAGCTCGCCCTTGTGGTACACGCTCACCGAGGTGTAGTCGTTCTTCAGGTCGCTGTTCGTCGTCATGGCGCCCAGGTTCACCCACTCGCCCACGTAGCTGTGGCCGAGGAACCCGTCGTGATACTTGTTCGCGCAGCCCTGGATGATGGTGCACTCGACCTCGCCGCCGACGCGGCACATGGGGCCGAACGAGCACGCCTCGCGGATCTTGCCGCCGACCAACCGGCATTCCGGGCCGATGTATGTCGGGCCGTCGACCCGCGTGTGAGGCAGGATGATGACGCCGTCCTCGATGATCACCGGGCCGGCCGTCGCGTCGATAACGACCATCGGGTGGATCTTGGCGGTCGGCGCGACGTAGACGTTGTCTTCGCCCTCGATGCAGCTCAGCCGGTGTACCTCAGCGTGCACGCCGGGCTTATAGAGGCGGCGGAAGTCGCTCTCGATCATCCGCGCGTTGTGCTGGATGAGCAGCCACGGGTAATCGATGATCGTCGCCTCAACCTCCCGGATTCTCACCTTCGGCTGGAGCGCCTTGAACGTCGCTTCGAGTGAATCGCCCCGTGCCGCAGCCAGCGTGTCCGCCGTGATGCGCCCGGCGACGAACGTGCCGCCAGTCTTCAGCACTTCGTTCGGCCCGATCGACCGCAGGTCGCACTTGCCGTCGGCGAGCAGCCGGCCGTTGACGAACAACACGTCGCCCTCAAGCTGAGACAGGTCGTTGACGGGCGCGTTGCTCTTCTCCGCATACGACTCGCGCAGCCAGTCGCGAACGAAATACGCGACGGAGCCGGCTCCGGCGCCGCCGAAACCGGCGGCGTGCCGGATTTTCTCGGCGAGCGACGTCGCTCCGCAACGCAGCTCAAAGACCGGCCGCATGTAGGTCAGGGGATAAAGGTTGTCGTGCCGATGATCTTCAACGATGATCAGCTTCGTCACAAATCGCGCTCCACAAAAACAACCATGGCAGAAAAGTTGCCGCATACTTTAGCGGCGCCGCGGGGTAGCGTCAAGAGCACGCATGACGCTGCCGCCGGCGGGCGGAACTCCCGGCCTATGTGCGCATACCGCCTCGGTCCCGGCCCCGGGCCGCGGCCTTATTTCGGCGCTTTGGCCTTGTTGCTCTGGACCCAATCGTAGTAGTCGCGCATCTTCAGTCCGCTCGCGGCCGCCTCGTCAATGAAGATGATGCTGTCGGGATGCAGTTGGAGCGCGCTGGCCGTGCACATGCAGCTGACCGGCCCCTCGAACGCCGCGGCGACGGTCCCGGCCTTGTTCTTGCCGGCCGCGACCAGGACGATCCGCTCCGCCTCCATAATCGTACCGATGCCCATCGTGATCGCGTAGATCGGCACGTCCTCCTTCTTCGCGAAGAACCGCGAGTTGTCGTTGATCGTCTGCTCGGTGAGCGTCTTGACGCGCGTCCGCGACGCGAGCGAGCTGCCCGGCTCGTTGAACCCGATGTGGCCGTCGGAACCGATGCCGAGAACCTGGACGTCAATCCCGCCGCACGCCTCGATCATCGATTCGTACTCCGCGCAGAACGCCCGGACGTTCTTCGCCATGCCGTCCGGCAGGTGGGTGTTCTTCTTGCGGATGTTGATGTCGTCGAACAGCTTCTCGTTCATGAACTGCCGGTAGCTTTGCTCGTGCTCCGGCGGAAGACCGATGTACTCGTCGAGGTTGAACGTCCTGACCTGCGAAAAGTCCAGGCCCTCCTCCTTGTGCAGCCGGATCAACTCGGCGTAGAGGCCGATGGGCGACGAGCCCGTGGCAAGACCCAGAACGGCGTCGGGTTTTTCCCGAACGACCATCGCCACCTCAGCCGCAGCCGCCTTGCTCATCTTGTCGTAATCCTTGCAGACGATGATCTCCATGTCTTCCTCCTCCAGGCCTCGTATGTCCGCAGGCGTATCCGGCGATGCACCGGCCCTGCGCACGTTGGTGCCAGGCGGAAATTGTACGAAACCGGCACAGCGCCCGCAAGCGCTTCTCAAGATCGAGGCATTTGCGATCTGCCCTCGCGCGAGGTTCGTACACACAATCTGTAGGGGCGGGTTTCAAACCCGCCCCTACGAGAGGCACGATCGAGCCATCAACGCAAATGCCTCAGATCAGGCCGCCAAGGGCGGCCGCCAAGGGTGTATTGGATTGCACGATGAGGCGGGTGTATAATCAGGGCGGGTGTGCGGGATCAATCGCGAGGAAGGATGCGGTCATGCCGGGGGTCGATTTCAGACGAGTGCCTGTGTCGGAGAAGGATGTCTTCACGCAGTACTTCCAGACATATCTGGCCGAACTGGCGCAACTGAACGGCGTGAGACCGGGCCGGCACGGCCTGTATGAGTACGGCCTGTACGACCTGTACTGGCTGGACGAGCGCTTCGTGCCGTTCTTCGTGGAACGCGACAGGCTGCGGGTGGGCCTGCTCCTGCTGCGCGAGGTGGGCGCGGACGAGTCGCCCGACGGCCAGCCCTCGCTGCAGGTGGCGGAGATCTCCGTGTTCCGGCCGCATCGCATGCGCGGGATCGGGCGTGAGGCGATACGGTTCGCCGCCAAGGCAGCCGAAGACCGCGGGATGCCGTTGACGTGGTCGGCCTACATGAACAACGATCCGGCGAACGCGCTTTATGAATCGATCCTGAAGGAGTTCGCGGCCAAGAACGGGGCCTGGAGCGCCGTCCGCTCCCGGGGTGTCGATGTCTCGGGGCTCGCACGGTTCTACTACCGCATGACCCCCGCCGCCACCGGGAGCGGTAAGTGACAGAATCCTGTCATGGGCCGGGGATTCGCCTGGTATAATATCGAGGATACTGAGAAGGCTTCGCATTCTCGAAAGGAGCGGAAGATGCTGTGCAAGACGCTGTGCCGGGTGTTTCTCGTGGTGATGGGAGCGGGCGTACTGCTCGCGGCGGCGGCGCCTCCCGTCGGCGGGGGCGAGGCAGGTATTGGGGGTGTCACCCGCAAGCGAGTCGTCGTTACGGATAACGAATACTACTATTCCGTGACCGACGTCGACGGGAGCGTCAGCATCGAAACGCTGACCGCCACCCAGGCGTCGGAGCGGAAGAAGGGCCTGCTGGAGAGTTTTCGACAGGCGAACGAGAACATGACCGATCTGAAGAAGAGATGGTTTGCCGCTGTGGCGGAGCTGAAGAAGGGGCACAAGGAGCTGGCCGATCAACCGTTCCCTGTGTCACCCCCCAAGTCCCCCAAGATCGATCTGCGAACCCGGGTGCCCTCGAACGACACGATGCGCGAGAAAGCCGAGGAGCGAAACAACAGCCAGCTTGAGCTCTACGCCGTCTGCGTGGTGTTAGACCAGAAAGGGACCCGCACGGGCGACGTCATTCGCCAGGACAAAGTCTACGCACGAATCCAGGCGATGGAGAAGGAATACGCCGAAGCGATCGTGTCGTTGGCGGAGGAGCAGAAAGCGAGTGGCGACCCCAAGTCCGCCCCCAGCCTGCCTCGCCGGCCCCTGCTCCAGGTGGTGGAAAGCGGCCTGTCGAAGGATATAGCCGACAAACTGCTGGATAAGGTCAACCTCAAGCTTGAGAAGATGGTAAAGCCAGAAGCCGCCCAGCCCGACAAGCCGGCGGCGAACCCGTGAGATGAGACCGCTCCGGCTGAGAAACCCGCAGAAAAAAGGGCGCTCGAATCCTGAGCCGCCCGTGTGAACCCGCCGCCCTGAAACCCAGCCCCGCAGCCTGGCTCCATATTGTCAGAAAGGCATCCGCTCACTTGCAGCCCGGCAGGGCTCTTCACCAAGCCCCCGTCGCAAGCTCGCTCCGCCAACTTCCCTTGAGCCGGGATCGTTGACAAAAGCATGAAAGTGGGATAATTGATCTGCGCCACACCCGTGCAGGGCGGAAGCCAAGCAGAACCGGTGTGACCCGAGGCCGGAACGGCGGCCGGACGATGAGGTGCGCGCATGACAAGACAACTGGGCAAGGAACGTCTCGAGGAACTATACCGGGAATACAACCGGCGGTCGCGGGTTCATCCGGACCCGGTCGAGTTCCTTTATCGGTATGAGCGCCCCGAGGACCGCGAGGTGGTGGCGCTCATCGCCTGCCTGGCGTACGGCAGGGTCGGCCACATTCTCAGGAGCGTGGGATCCGTCCTCGAACGGATGGGGCCGTCGCCGGCGCGGTTCGTGGACGCCGCAACTGCGCTGAAGCTGTCCGCTGCCTTCGACGGCTTCAGGCACCGGTTCAGCGGCGCGGACGAACTGACCGGCCTGCTCCTGGGCATCGGCGAGGTGCGGCGGCGGCACGGCACGCTTGACCTGTCTTTCCGCGCCGGTATGAAGGATCAAGGCGTGGCGCAGGGGCTTTCCGCCTTTGTCAGCGGGTTGGCGGCCGCCGCCGCTCGGCCGGTCGGGCACCTTCTTCCCGTGCCGGCCAAGGGCAGCGCGTGCAAACGACTCCATCTCTTCCTGCGGTGGATGGTCCGTCAGGACAACGTCGACCCGGGCGGCTGGACGGGCCTGGCCCCGTCGGACCTGATCGTCCCGCTCGACACGCACATGCACCGGATAGGCTTGGCTCTCGGTTTCACGAGCCGGAAAGCGGCCGGCCTCAGGACGGCCCTGGAGATTACCGACGCCTTCCGGGCCTTTGCACCGGACGACCCCGTGCGTTATGATTTCGCCCTGACGCGCCTGGCCATCTGTTCCCCGCGCGATCTCGAACGTTTTCTGATAGAATATGGGAAGAAAGGTGCGCATGATTGACCTGCTTCATGCTCTCGGATTCGCCGCCGGCGATGCCGGATGGACGAGTGGCGCGGCGAGGTTCCTTGCGGAATTCTCGGGCTTCTTCGTGGAGATGGCGCCATATCTGCTGTTCGGGTTCCTCGCCGCCGGCCTGCTTTCCGTGCTCGTGTCGCCGCAGACGGTCGAGCGGCACCTGGGCGGCCACGGGTTCTGGCCGGTGTTGAAGGCGGCCCTGTTCGGGATCCCGCTGCCGCTGTGCTCGTGCAGCGTGCTGCCCGTGACCGCTTCGTTGAGAAGGCACGGGGCGGGCCGGGGCGCCGCAGTGGCGTTTCTGATCAGCGCGCCGGAGACGGGCGTCGACAGCATCCTCGCAACCTTCAGCCTTCTCGGTCCGGTGTGGGCCGTGTTCAAGCCGCTCGCCGCGCTCGCAAGCGGCCTGGCCGGCGGCGCCCTCGTAGACGTGCTTGAACCACACGGCGAGGCCGACACTCAGGCCGTTGCCCCCTGCGAGGACGCCTGTTGCGGCGAGGAAGCCGCAGCCGGCCGCAACAGGTTTGCACGCATCATCGCCCACGGCTTCATCGAGTTGCCGAGAGACATCGGCAGGCCTCTCCTCATCGGCATGCTGATCGCCGGGGCCATCGCCGTGTTCGTCCCGCAGACCGTCCTGGAGACGGTCGGAACTGGGTTCGGCGGGATCGTGTTCCTGATGTTGCTGGGCATTCCGATGTACGTGTGCGCGACGGCGTCGATCCCGGTCGCCGCCGCCCTGGTAATGAAAGGCGCCTCGCCCGGCGCCGCCCTCGCCTTCCTGATGACCGGGCCGGCCACCAACGCCGCGGGCATCGCCACGGTGTGGAAGATGATGGGCGCTCGCACAGCGCTCGTCTACCTGGGCAGCATTGCCTTCACCGCGCTGGGTGCGGGGCTGCTCTTCGACCTGCTCGTGAAGGAGATGAAGATTCCCCCGCTCAGCCCGCCTCACGAGATGCTCCCAGACGAGGTCAAGATCGCGAGCGCCGTGCTGCTCGTGCTTGTCCTGGGTTATGCCCTTCTCCGCCCGGCCAGGGACGCCAGCCACGCCCGTGCCGAGAGCGATGACGCCCACAGCCACGCAGGCCATGACCACGAGGCCGGCGTCCGCCCATGCGACGACGAAAACGATCCCGCAGCCCCGTGCTGCCAGCCCGACGAGCCGCACGACCGCCCGCCCCGGGGCCCGCAAGCCCGGGCGTAGCACAAACCCCCACAATTGAACGGCGCCCAGTTTTGAGTTGATAACCGCCTCAGAAAGCGCTATAAAACCAACAGGCCGGGGCCCGGGGAGCCATGAAAGGAGAGGGGAAATGACAGAGAATCTGGGAATCTACAAGTGTGAGATTTGCGGTAACATCGTCGAGGTGATCCACACCGGCGACGGCGAGCTGGTCTGCTGCGGACAGCCGATGAAACAACTCGTCGAAAAGACCCAGGACCAGGGGAAGGAAAAACACGTCCCCGTCATCGAAAAGACCGCCCAGGGGATCAAGGTGAAGGTGAGCAGCGTCCCGCATCCGATGGAAGAGAAGCACTACATCGAGTGGGTGGAACTGGTGGCCGACGGCAAAGCCTATCGCCAGTTCCTCAAGCCGGGCGCCGCTCCGGAAGCATTCTTTCCCGTCCAGGCCGGGCAAGTGACCGCGCGAGAGTTGTGCAACATCCACGGCCTGTGGAGAAGCTGAGCGCCGCCGGCCCGTCAAGTCGCGCTGCGTTCCGGAAAGGAAACCCATGGCAGTCACGCGAGAAGATGTCGCCAGCGCCGCCGTCCAACTTGAGCGCGACGGACGCAGGTTCTACCTGGACGCCGCGGGCAGGACGCGCGACGAACTGACCCGGAAAATGTTCAAGTCCCTGGCCGACGACGAGCTCGATCACATCGAGTGGATCCGGAACATGGTGCCCGGGGTCCAGAGCGCCGGCGCGGCGAACCGCCAGTTGTACGACCGCCTGCGACACATCTTTGCCGACGTGCCCGAGGCCGGCGTCCGCAAGGCGGCGCACTTCCAGGATGACGTCAAAGCCATCCATCTCGCCATCGACATGGAGAACAAGTCCATCGACGCCTATCAGACATGGGCGGGCGACGCGGAAGAGAAAGACGTCAAGAGCACCTGCCAGATGCTGGTCGAGATCGAGGAGTTCCACCGCCTCGTCCTCACCAACACACTGGAATACTTCGAGCACACCCCCGACTGGTTCATGCAGGAGGAGCACTGGAACTTCGAAGGAGCGTGAAGCAGTCAACGCCCTGGGCGCAGGTTCCCGGGGCCACTCAACTCAGGAAAGGAGAACAGAACCATGCTCAGCACGAAGATGGAAAACGCGTTGAACAGCCAGCTCAATGCCGAGATCTACTCCGCCTACCTGTACCTGTCGATGTCGGCCTGGTGCGAATCGATCGCGCTTAAGGGATTCGCCAACTGGATGCGCGTCCAGGCGCAGGAAGAGATGGTCCACGCGATGAAGTTCTACGGCTACATCACACAGCGCGGCGGGGCGGTCAAGCTGCGTGGCATCGAGGCACCGCCGATGGAGTGGGAGTCGCCGCTCGCCGTCTTCGAAATGACCTATGACCACGAGCAGAAGGTCTCCGGGCTCATCAGCCATCTTGTCGAGTTGGCGGACGACGAAAGGGACC
>CAYXNI010000035.1:0-12202 GCA_964466285.1 uncultured Planctomycetota bacterium
ACCAAAACCCCGGCACCGAAGCCCTCCCTTTCAAGACCCTCAGCCGCGCGGCGGAAGTTCTTCGTCCCGGTGAGCGCGTCCTCGTCCACCCCGGAATATACCGCGAATGCATCCGGCCGGCGCTCGGCGGCTTGTCGCCTTCCCGGATGATCGGCTACCACGCTGTGCCCGGCGGGCAGGTGATCGTCAAGGGCTCCGAGCCGGCGGGGAAGAAATGGCTCGCCGAAGACGCGGCGAAAGGCATATGGGGCCTGGACCTCAAATCCGTGGACTTCGCCGACTACAACCCGTTCGCCCTCGATAACCTGCCCGATGCGTCCTTCGACATCATGGACTGGGCCCAGCCCCACCGCGGCAAACTGCCCTACACGCTGCCTCGCGGGATGGTCTTCCAGGGCGGCCTGCGTATGCAGTGCGTCGCTTCGCGCGAAGAACTCCTGAAGACCGAAGGCTCGCATTGGACCGGCCGCGATGCCGGAAGACTGTTCATCCACACGCGCGGCGGCAAAGATCCCAACGGGCTCCTGCTGGAAATCACAACGCGGCGCGCGTGTTTCCGGCCGCGTGCCCGGGGCCTTGGCTTCATCCAAGTCCGCGGATTCGTCTTTGAGCAGGTCGGGAACGGCTTCCCGCGTCCGCAGGAGGGGGCGATCTCGGTCTGCTCCGGCCACCACTGGCTGATCGAAGAGAATACGGTCCGCGAAGTCAACGGCATCGGCATCGACATCGGCAGCGGCTGGTACGGCGGCGCGGTCCAGCCCCCGGAGCCCGGTGAAGGCGAACCGGGATGGAACATCGTCCGCCGCAATCTTGTCTCGGAGACCGGCGTCTGCGGGATTGCCGGCCTGCCCGCCAAGAATGCGCTCATCGAAGAAAACGTGCTTCGGAACAACTCGCGCTACCCGATCGCTGAGATGTCCGAATCCGCCGGGATCAAGACGCACGTCAACCAGGGCACGCTTATCCGGCGCAATCTCATCATGGACAATGCCATCAACGGGATCTGGATGGACTGGGATAACCGCGACTCGCGATGCACGCAGAACGTCATGCTGAACTGCGGAACGGGAATCTTCATCGAAGCCTCGGTCGTCGAGCCGTTCTGCCTGCTCGACCGCAACGTCATCTGGGGCGCGAAACAGGGCATTTACGAGCACGACTGCAAAAACCAGGCCTTCGTGCACAACTTCATAGGGCAATCGGAACTCGGGCTCATCCTCCGCGGAAAAGTAACGGACCGGATCATCGCCGAGAACTACCCCGCGGCGGGCGGCGGCCATACAGCCGCGAACAACGCTTTCTTCAAGGTGGACGAGGAAATCAAAGAGACGACAAGCCCCGAATTCGCGCCGAATACACTGTCGGGGAACGCATCCATGGAGCAGGGTCTTGCGGCGTCGCTGGACTTGCAGAAGAAAACACTGACGCTAACCGCTTGGAAGCCGCTCGCGGCGCACTGCGACAGGACGCTTGTCACCCACGATCTGCTGGACCGTCCCTGGCCGCCGGAGATTCGCAGTCCCGGGCCGGCGCCGATTCCCGGAGCGCAGTCGGTGGAACTTCCCTTGGACTGGTGGCGAAAGGGAGAAGTAACCGGACATTCCGTAACATCATGACCATGAAAGCGCAACTTCAGGCCGGTTCCCGGGCGAGTGTCCCGGCGCCTGAATAGCGGTTTCCTGTCAGTCTTGGAGAACAGATAGATGTCATCCACACGGCCCCTTGCCGATAGGACTGTTGTCAGTCTCGAATCGCTTCTTGAGGAAATAGTGAACTTCGATTCTGTGGCCCGCTGGCCCGATCCGTCCTACACCTGCAGACAGGCCAGCAGTTACGACCGACGCCGGAAGGGACCCGATCAACCGGACTGGTTCGCAAACAACGACTTCTCCCAGTTTGATCAGGTGCTGGAACAGAACGGCCGCAGGCAGTATGTCCTTATGGATGCGGACGGGCCTGGTGCAGTTGTGCGGTTCTGGCTTACGACCACCGATAAAAAACAGGGCGCCCTCCGCATCTATCTGGACGGCGCCGCCAATCCTGTGATCGAATATCCGGCCTACGATCTTCTTTCGGGCAGCTTGGACGCCGGGCCGGCGCTAGCCACTGCCCATCCCGGGTACACGCGCAGCGGTCAGGGAGGCAATACGCTGTACCTGCCGATCCCGTACGCGCGGCACTGCCGGATCACCTGGGAGGAGGCCGACGGCGGCGAGATTGCCGGGGCCCGCTACTACGCCGTCAACTACCGGACCTACGAGAACGGCACAAAGGTCGACACGTTCTCGCCCGAAACGTTGCGCGCGGCAAGGGCGACACTGGAACGAGCCAACCGGGATTTGCTCGCGCCGCCAGTCTTCACGAGCGGCAGAGACGTGAAACTCGACAGGACGATCAGTTCGGGCGGGACCGTCTTCCTGGATCTGCCGAGCGGCCCCGCTGCTGTCCGCGAACTGCGCCTGCGCGTCAGCTCTGCGGACGCCGGCGCATTGGAGCAGGCTCTGCGGGCGCTGATCCTCAGGATGACCTTTGACGGCGAGGAGACGGCATGGTCTCCCGTGAGCGATTTCTTCGGGAGCGGAGTCGGAGTGAATGAACTGCGAAGCTGGTATCGTACGGTAGATAGAGATGGCCTTATGTCCTGCCGCTGGGTCATGCCCTACCGCGAACGGGCCCGGCTTGTGTTGAGCAACCTCGGCAAGTCGCCCGTCAAGGCGGATCTGGAGGCCCCCACAGGACCGTGGATGTGGGATGAGCGATCTATGCACTTCCACGCCAACTGGCGTTTTGAGTCCGACATCAAGAGCCCGCCGTACACGGACTGGAACTACATCCGAATCAAGGGCAAGGGCGTCTACGCCGGTGACACGCTGGCGCTCTTCAACCCGGTGGCTACATGGTACGGGGAAGGAAACGAGAAAATATGGGTGGATGACGATTCGTTCCCGTCCCACCTCGGGACCGGCACAGAAGACTATTACAATTTCTCCTACGCACCCAAGCCTGTGTTTCAGACTCCCTTTGCCAGCGAGGTCCGGATAGATCAGGAAATGACACAGGGGCACAATGTTTTGACTCGGACCCGGAACCTGGACGGTATTCCGTTCGAGCGGTCGCTCCAGTTTGACATCGAGATCATGCCCTGGCAGGAAACGCATCTGACTTATGCAGCCACGACCTACTGGTATGGCCTCCCGGGTGCGGTCTCAAACGTTCAACCGATGCCGGACGCTGCAACGCGGCTAGTAGCAAGCATTATGCCCCCGCGAATGGAACAATGAATTGAAGGCCCGCCGTCATGATGGTCTCCGAGAGAAGTTGTTCTTGACAAGAGCGTAACCGGATATCTCTTCGGCAAAGCTCCTGTCTTCCGCTCTCCGGCTGAAACGTGAATCAGTCACTTGATCAGGTACACTTGCGAACTCCGGGATGGTATTGTATCCTGCCCGGGCTGTTCCAGCTGCCGGTGAGAAGATGACAAGTCGCGAACGACTGATGGCAATGCTCGAAGGCAGCGTCCGCATCCCGCTTGTGAACGAACGAGGGGGCATGGAATTTGGTGAGAGAAGGACACATGTGCGTTTCGCGCAAGATGTTCGCCGTGCTGCTTCTTGTGTTGCTGGCCTTCCTAAGCAGCGTCCTGGCCGTCTGGCTGTTGGGGCGGGCCCCGGCCACAGTGCTTGAGAACGACCATGTCCGCATGGCCTTTGAGCCGCGGCATGCTGGTCTGGCATCCATGACGGATAAGGCGACCGGGCTTGATCACATGCATCGGGTGCCGGCCCCGCGCGCGCTGTGGCAGGTCCTTTTCACCAACGGCGCCGGCAAGGTCGAACTCGCCAGCACTCAATACCATTATGCGTCGGCCACGGTGACGAAAACAGGCAGCGGCGCCCAGCGCGCGACCTTCCGGTGGACCGGTCTCCCCCTTGGGGCGGAGGACGGCGGCGGTTCTGTAGAGGTCGAGGTCGAGGTCGAACTGCCGCCCGAGAGCGGCATTGCCTCGTGGAAAATCCGGGTTGAAAACAAGTCGCCCACGTGGGGTTTGTCTTCCGTGGATTTTCCAAGGGTCAACGGCTTCCTCGAAGCAGGCACCTACGACCTGGCCGGATCGTTCGGGCACACTGAAACCTGGGGCTCACTGTACCGTGGCTTCACGGGCCGCCTGCAGATGCGATACCCGGACGGATGGCGAGGCATGTCGACGCAGTTCCTTTGTGCCTCCCGGGCCTCGAACAGCGTCTACATGGCGGCGCACGACCCACGGGCCTGGCTCAAGGAGTTCATCATAGAACCCGGCAATGAATACTGCATCCGTACGTACGCAGAAAACATGGGCGTCCCAGGTTCCGGTTACCAGGCGCCCTATGCGGCCTTGCTGGGGGTCTACCGGGGCGACTGGCTGGCCGGCTGCAAGATCTATCGCCAGTTCGCGGTCACGACGCCATGGACATCGATGGGAAGAGTCTCCCAGGGCAAGGCCTCGCTCCGCGCCGGCAGGGATATCGGATTGTGGATGAGGGAGTGGAACTGGACCAAGGACTCCGCCGGAGATTACGAGAGAATGATCAGGCAGGTCAGGGAGGCGAGGGACTACTTCGGAGTTCCGCTGGGTTTCCACTGGTACAACTGGCAGGCCGCTGACTTCGACGCGAAGTACCCGCACTTCTTTCCGGCCAAGGCAGGTGTGGACAAGCTCGCCCGGGGCATGGTCGACATGGGGCTGGTGGTGATGCCCTATATCAACGGCAGGATTGTCGACCAATCCAACGCGGACTTCCCGGATTTCGTGCAATACGCGGCCAAGGGGCGGCAGGGCCGCGTCTTCACCGAACGGTACGGCAATCACGTGAAGCAGGCCCCCATGTGCCCCTACACGCGATTCTGGCAGGACACGGTCGTCTCAAACGTGGAACAGCTGGTCACCAGGCTCGGTGTCAATGCGGTCTACATCGACCAGATCTCGGCCGCGCCGCCCTGTCTTTGTTTCGATCAGTCACACGGCCATCCCCTTGGCGGCGGATCGTGGTGGGTTGACGGGTATCGCCAGATGCTCAAGAAGGTGCGGTCCTTCGCGCGGGCGGAGGGCCGCAGCGTGCTCATTACGTCGGAATGCACGGCTGAGCCGTTCATGGACGGCCTGGACGCACTGCTTGTCGTTACCGAGCGCACGAAATGCTCAATCCCCGTTCTGCCGGCTGTCTATTCCGGCTACACCCTCTACTTCGGGTCAGATGAAGGTGCTCTCGATAAGCTCTCGAACGAGCAATGGGCAATGGAGATGGGCAGGGATTTTCTCTGGGGCTGCCAGAACGGCTGGTTCGGGTTCAGCCTGTTTCGCCCCGGATACGAGCAGAAGAAAGCCT
Source organism: uncultured Planctomycetota bacterium (assembly GCA_964466285.1). Lineage (GTDB taxonomy): Bacteria > Planctomycetota > PUPC01 > PUPC01 > PUPC01 > CAYXNI01. Next base: position 5,367 of record CAYXNI010000035.1, read on the forward strand.
ACCTCAGGACATTGGCCCACGCTCGTATTGCCGGTGGGAAGTACCTCGCCGATGGCGAGCTGGTCGGGCTGTTCGATGACGGGAGCCGGTCGGATTACCAGGACATCCCCTACGTTCAGGGCTCGGTCTGGAAAGCTGAGGACGGCTCCCTGGGAATCGTCATTGCCAACTACCGGGCGCAAAGCAGCACCATTGCATACTCCCTGGACCCGCGCGAATACGGGCTGAGCGCGAGCGCCGGCTACCGCTGCACAACAATCCATCCCGCGGGCGGCGCTACAGTCGATATGCCGGCGGGAACGATCAGGATCAATGAAACACTCGATCCTCTGGAGGTCCGCATTCTCTCAATCCACGCGGCGGAGGATTGACCCTGCTCGGCGCGACAGCGTCGGCGTGCAACTTCTCGGCCGTGGAGGTAGCGTCACGGTGCGTCAGCTCAAGGCGTGGGATATGGCCCCATCGAACCACTGGTGATCGCCAGCAAGTCTTGGACAGGAAATGGAGACATGCAAGAAGTATTGAACCGGAACGTTTTCTTTGTCAAAGAGCACGTGGGAATGTTCAAGGCGGCGAACAACTATGACATCTATGCCCCCGAAACCGGCAGCATAATCCTGCAATGCCGCGAGGAGCGCCTGGGAATCTTCACGAAGCTTCTCAGGTTCACCGACTACAAACGAATGACCCCCTTCAACATTCAGATCAAGACCCCGACCGGCGAGCCGGTTGTTCGGGTCAGCCGAGGCGTCTCGTTCTTCCTCTCGAAGGTCAAGGTCTTCGACGAACGCGACCGCCTAATCGGAGGGTTCAAGCAGAAGCTGTTCACAATAGGCGGCGCCTTCAACGTGCTCGACGCCAACGACAACACCATCTGCACCTTGAAGGGAAAATGGACGGGCTGGGATTTCAAGTTCATGGCTGGCAACGTCGAGTTCGCCCACGTGACCAAGAAATGGGCGGGCATCGGCAAGGAAATGTTTACGAGCGCCGACAACTACGTGCTTGAGATTTCCGATTCCGTTCCCAAGGACAACGTTGTTCGGCAGCTTATTATGGCTGCGGTCATGTGCATAGACATGGTGCTGAAGGAATAGCGGGCCGTTCCGAACAATCGCGGCCGCGCTGCCCTGTGGCCGCGGGGCTCATACAGGCCAAGTGATCCGCACGTTCGATGACGAGATGATGAAAACATGCGAATGCGAGCGCTTGCCGCCACTCTGATGCTGTTTCTGCACGCCAGCCTTGCCCTGTGCGCGGAAAACAAAACGATCGGGGTGTTCGTGGCTCTGGCCGACAACAAGAGCCAGGGGATCGTGCCCGTGCCCGAAGCCATAGGCAACGGCAATGACCCGGAGAAGAACCTCTACTGGGGAACGGCCGAGGGCCTGAGGGGGCACTTCGACCGCAGCAGAAAGTGGAAGCTGATCGAGAAGAACGATACGCCTGACGGTGACGTCCTCAGGACAAGGACCTATCGCCACGCGGACACCGGCGCGGTTCTTTATGCCCATGCGTACAGAGGGACGGCCATCAGGAAGTGCATTCAGGACTTCGAATCCGCCGTCCAGGTCGGCTCGTATGACCTGGTCGTGTTCATCGGCCACAACGGACTGATGGACTTCGATCTCCCGAAACCCGAGAAGTCAAGCAAGCAGGCGAAGACCCCGGACTGCATCGTGTTGTGCTGCAAGAGTGAGCAGTTCTTCAAGGCCCGCTTGATCGATGCAGGTGGGCGGCCCGTCCTGCTGACCACACAGTTGATGTACCCGGGCGCCTTCATCCTCGATGCCGCCGCAGACAACTGGCTCGCCGGCTCCAAACCGGCCAAGATCAAAGAGAGCGCCGGCGCCGCTTATGCGGAGAACCAGAAGCTGTCGAAGAAGGCCGGCTTGGGGGTGTTTGCTGACCTCAAGGACTGAGCGGCACCGAACCAGGTCCACCGGCGCGTATTGCCTTCGGGTAGGCGCCCCCCTGTTGAGGCCGACCCGGTCTCCACAACCAGCCGGCTCCCAACTCCCACTCAAAAAATCGAGTCGTCCATCTCTTCCAGCTCAGACGAAGGCTCACCCTGCTCCGCCGCTGCCTCAGCCGCCTTGCGCCTTCGTCGCGCACGCGTCCACGGGTAACTGATCGGCCCGCTCAGCGCGTACCCAACGAACCCCACCAGCAGCACGTACTCAAAGTGCTGGCTGAACGCGATCACCGTGAACACCGCGAAAACCAGCACCGCCAGGTACACGAACGGCTTCCGCTCCCGGAACAACAGGCCGATCAGGTGGATGTAGCGCAGACGCGACACCATCAGCATCCCCAGCACGATCGAGGCGAACGGCATCGCCCGCGCCGCCCAGTCCGCCTCCTCCCTCGACCGCCAGTCGAAGATCGCCAGGCTCGCAATCACCCCCGCCGCCGCAGGGCTCGGCAGCCCGCGAAAATACAGGTGCGAGTCCTCGTCCGGCTTCGTCTCCACGTTGAACCGGGCCAGCCGCAACGCCGCACAGATCACGTACAGCGCCGCACATCCCCACGCATACCGCGGGTGCCGGAATATCTCAGTCCGGCTCGACGCCTCAAGAAAAACAAGGTACGCCGGCGCCACCCCGAACGTCACCATGTCGCACAGCGAGTCCAACTGCGCACCAAACTCGCTCGTCAGATTCGCCATCCGCGCGATCCGCCCGTCCAATACATCAAATATCATGGCAAGCAAAATCAGGCTGCCCGCAACCGCGAATACCTTGTACCCCCGCAGCGGGTCCGGCACGGCCGCGCCCCAGTAGATATGAGCCTTCGCCGTCACGCAGATCGCACCGAACCCGCAAACCAGGTTCCCCAGCGTCACCAGCGACGGCAATACGCCAACCCGTATCCTCATCCCTCGTCCTCCGCTGATTCAGCAACGGCATCGGGAGCGGGACCCGCATCCGGGCCCGCCTTCTCACCAGCGCTCGCCTCTTCAACCAGCTCGGCCGCTTCATCGGCACCGGCCTCTTTATCAGGCCCGGCCTTCTCGTCCTCGAACATCCCGATGACCGTCCGGCCCGCAAACACCGCGGCCCCAAGCTTCACCTTCACTTTGAACCGGGCCGACGCCGGTATGAAAAGCTCCGCCCGCGAGCCGAACTTGATCATGCCGAACGCCTGCCCCCGCTCCACCTCATCCCCCTCCTTCAACTCACACACGATCCGGCGCGCAATCTGCCCCGCGATCTGCTTCACCCCCACCTTCACCCCGCGGCCCGCCGCATTCCCGATCCCCACAAAGTTCGACTCGTTCCGCCTCGAACACTCGTTCGCCCTCAGCGCACTCACGAACCGGCCCTTCCTGTACACCACCTTCTCCACCGTCCCCGAGCACGGCGCACGGTTCACGTGACAATCGAAGATCGACAGAAAAATCCCCACCCGCACCGCCTTTTCCCCAAGGTACACGTCCTCGTCGACCTCTCCGATGTCATACACCGTCCCGTCCGCCGGCGCCAACACCCGATGCTCCCCCCTCGGCGGCACACGCTCCGGGTCCCGGAAGAACGACACCACCAGCACGAACACCGCCGCGAAGGGCAGCGCAATCAGCAGCGCCAGACTCTTCAGAGCGATGAACTTCAGCGACAACACAAGCACCACGAGCATCAGAGCCCCGGACGCCGTCCCGTAGATCTTCAGCTCGCGCATCCCATACTTGGCAAATCGCATTTCCTGACCCCGCATTCAGAGGTTCACCCGCCGCCGCGATCCTATCGCCGCGATTATACAGACGCCGAGAGCACCAATCAAGCCGACGCCGCGCCCCACCTCGCGTTCTTGGCCTCTTGACGTTCTTGGCGTCTTCGCGGTTCACTTCACCATGCTTGAAACTGGGGGCGAGCCAGGGTTGCGACGTACACACACTCTGCGCGTAGCACAGGCTCCCTCGCCTGCGCAAGACCACAGCCTGGAGCGGCTGGGAGACAGCGGGATCGAGGCGCTGTCTTGTGCGGAAAAACCGGCCGGCGTTTGCCTTCTCCTGTTCTTGTGTTTGTTGCAGCGGCGTACCCTGGTTGCTAGAATGAGGTTATGGCCAAGGCGGTTGCACTCTTATCCGGCGGGCTGGACAGCCAGCTTGCCGTCAGGCTGATGCTGGAGCAAGGCATTGAGGTGGAATGCCTGACTTCGGTGTCCGTGTTTCATCAGCACAGCGACGACCCGCCGGCGGTCCCGGCCGCCAGCCGACTGGGCGTGCCCATCACGCTCATCCGCACCGACGAGCAGATGATCGACATGGTCCGCCACCCCCGCCACGGCCTCGGGAAAAACATGAACCCTTGCATCGACTGCCGGATTTTTCTGCTCAGGACGGCGTTCGCGCACATGCGGCGGGCCGGGGCCGACTTCATCGTCACCGGCGAAGTGCTCGGCCAGCGCCCGATGTCCCAGCGCCGCTGGGCGATGGACCTGATCGACCGCGAGGCCGGCGTCAAGGGCTGCGTGGTCCGGCCGCTTTGCGCGAAGCTGATGGAGCCGACGCTCGCCGAGAAGGCGGGCCTGATCGACCGCGAAAAGCTGCTGGCCATCCGGGGCCGCTCGCGCAAGGAACAGATCGCCTGGGCCGCCGCACTCGGCATCCGCGACTATCCCGCCCCTGCAGGCGGCTGCCTGCTGACCGATCCGAACTACGCGCACCGCCTGCGCGAACTGCTCCAGCGTGGCAAGGCCGGCGTCAACGACATTGAGCTCCTTGGTCTCGGCCGCCACTTCCGCCTCGACGACACGGCCAAGGCCGTCGTCGGCCGCGACGAGAGCGAGAACGGCCGCCTTGAAGCCCTCGCACGGCCCGGCGATCTCCTCTTCGATGCCGTCGACGTGCCCGGCCCGACCGTCCTCCTCCGCGGCGATGCGAGCGACAACAACGTCCGCACCGCCGCCGCGCTCACGTTGAAATACGGCAAGGCGCGCGGCGAGCGCTCTGCCCGCGTCGTTGTGCGAAAGGCCGGAACGGCGGAGTCCTTTGACATCGTTGCCGCACCCGCGACCGAGGGCGAGGCCGAAGCGCTCGTAGTCGCACGCGTGCCCGAGGAAAGGTGAACCAATGTCCGAAATCCTCCTCAAGCGCCTCAGCGAACTCAAACGCCGGCTCAACGCCGTCATCCTCGCCCACAACTACCAGCGGCCCGAGGTGCAGGACGCCGCCGACTTCACCGGCGACTCGCTCGGGCTCTCACGACAGGCCGCCAGGACCGAAGCCGACGTCATCCTCTTCTGCGGCGTCCACTTCATGGCCGAGACCGCCGCCATCATCTGCCCCGCCAAGACCGTGCTCATCCCCGACCCCAACGCCGGCTGCCCCATGGCCAACATGCTCACCGTCCGGGAACTTCAGAATGCAAAAGCGGAGCACCCCGACGCGGTCGTCGTCTGCTACATCAACAGCACCGCCCAGATCAAGGCCCTGAGCGACCTGTGCTGCACCTCGGCCAACGCCGCCGCCGTCGTCAGCTCCATCCCGAAGGACCGCGAAGTCCTCTTCGTCCCCGACCAGTCGCTCGGATCGTGGGTCTCGAAGCAGCTCGGCCGCGAGCTCATCCTGTGGCCGGGCTTCTGCCCCACGCATCACCGCATCCTGCCTGAGCACATCGAGGCCGCCCGCCGCGAGCATCCCGGCGCCGAAGTCGTCGTCCACCCCGAGTGCCTCGACGAGGTCGTCGCCATGGCCGACTGCGTCGCCAGCACGTCCGGCATGCTGCGCCACTGCCGCGAGTCCAAGTCAAGACAGTTCATCATCGGGACCGAGACCGGAATGCTTCATCCCCTGCGAAAGCAGAATCCTGGGAAAGAGTTCTTCCCGGCATCGCCGCTGTCGGACTGCTCGAACATGAAGCTCAACACCATCGAGAAGATGGTCTGGTCGCTCGAAGACATGATCTACCAGGTAACCGTCCCGCCGGAGGTGGCCCAGTTGGCGCGGAGAGCGATCGAGCGCATGCTCGCCATCGGCTGACGCACGCAGTTACCCGGTCAGATCACGTGATGTCTTCCAGATGCAGGACAAACCCCTTGACCCCCTCGTTCCCCACCGTCGCCCGCAGGCGGCGTATCGCCTCGAGGATACGTCCGGCGGCGTCGTCCTCCACCGCCATCAGGAGAACGTGGTTCTTCTTCGGCCAGATCGTCGTGCCCAGGTGCGGGCCGCTTGAACCGCCCCGCCCCTGGACGTCGACGAACTTCGTGTAGTTCGCCGCGCCAAGCCCCTCGAGCGCGTCCATCACCTCGCTCTCGATGGCCTCGTTGTAAACCACCATCACCATCTTCATACCGCGACTCTCCTCAGCAGGCTGTACATCACCGGCACAATCACGAGCGTGATGACGGTCGACACCAGCAGCCCCAGGAGCACGGTCAGGCCGAGCGGGTTCCACGTCTCTGAGCCCTGGCCCGACCCGAAGGCCATCGGGGTCAGCCCGACGATTGTCGTGAGCGCCGTCATGAGCACGGGCCGCAGCCGCGCACGCCCCGCCTGCTGAATGGCCTCGAACGTCCCCACGCCCCGCGCGCGAAGCGTGTTCGTATAATCCACCAAGACGATGGCGTTGTTAACGACCACGCCGATCAGCATCATCACGCCTATCAGCGTCACCACACCCAGGTTATACCCGCCGAAGAACAACCCCCAGATCACTCCCGTCAGCGCAAACGGCACTGAGAACATCACCACGAACGGGTCCACCAGCGACTCGAACTGCGCCGCCATCACCATGTACACCAGCAGAAAAGCCACGCCCAGCGCCAAGCCGATCCACTTGAACGCCTCCGCCTTCTCTTCCGTCTGCCCCGCCATCTGCAGTTCAACACCCCGC
>CAYXNI010000036.1:0-12136 GCA_964466285.1 uncultured Planctomycetota bacterium
TGGGCAGTGTCTCAGTCCCAGTGTGCGGGAACACCCTCTCAGGCCCCGTACCCGTAAGCCTTGGTGGGCCGTTACCTCACCAACTAGCTGATAGGCCATAGACCCCTCCTATAGTGACAGGTCCCCGAAGGGATCCCCGCCTTTCATGCCGCGACAGGCGTCACGGCATCGTATCCGGAATTAGCCCGGCTTTCGCCGAGTTATGCCGAACTACAGGGCAGGTTGTCTATGTGTTACTAACCCTTTCGCCACTTTACTCCCGATCCGAAAACCGGTTTCTCGTGCGACTTGCATGTCTTATCCACGCCGCCAGCGTTCGTTCTGAGCCGGTATCATACCCTCCATAAAATGTCGCTCGTCCGCGAAGCAGACGCGTCCGCCGAAGCGAACGCATCCGCCGAAGCGGATATTGACATCCGAGAGAGCAATGATACCTTTCCGCAGTCGGGCCGGCTAAGGTCCCAACCGCGGCAAGGTAGATTGAGCGTCCCGTTCCGAAGGAACGGGTTCCCGTCCCCGAAGGGACGAGCGCTCACACACTTGTCAACGCTGTACGCAACCCGATTGTCAAAGAGCAATGTAAACAAAATGCGCCGCGCTCCCGCGCAGCCCAAGCTATAGTATAGCATCCTTTTACAGCCTGTCAAGGCCCTCCCACACAAATTCAGCAAGTTTCGCCAGCCTCCAACGCGGTGGCTCCGTCCCGCCCTAACCACCTAATACCCAAGGACTAAGGGTTGCCGGCGCACAGGTGACAACTATGTGACAGCGAATCGACGGCGCGCAAATCAGCAACAAGGACACAAGGCAGGGCCGAAATGGGCTCTGGAACTTCACGTTTCGGGCCCAGCCTCACTTCGGCGCAAGCGCAGTTCCTTGACCAGGCAATAGAGCACCGGGGCCATGAACATGGTGATAACTTGGAAGATCATCCCGCCGAACGAGGGCAGCGACATCGGCACCATGATGTCCGAACCGCGCCCGGTCGACGTGAGCACCGGCAGAAGCGCCAGCACGGTCGTCGCCGTCGTCATCAGACACGCACGGATGCGCCGCTTGCCCGCATAAATGGTCGCCTCGCGAACTTCATCTACGGTGGCTGGTTTCATTTGGGCGAAGCGCTGGTCGAGGTACGTGCAGATGACGACGGCGTCGTCGGATGCGATCCCGAACAGCGCGAGGAACCCGACCCAGATCGCAATGCTCATGTTCACGGTGTGGACCTGGAACAGGTCGCGGAAGTTGACGCCGAAGAGCGAGAAGTCAAGGAACCACGGCTGGCCGTACAGCCAGATCATCACGAGCCCGCCGCCCCAGCAGACGAAGATCGTGGAAAAGATCAGCGTCGTGACGGTCACCGAGCGGAACTGGAAATAGATGAGCATGAAAATGATGAACAGCGTCAGCGGCAGCACGTAGGCAAGCGTGGCGCTGGCGTGGAGCTCGTTCTCATACGTTCCGGCAAACTTGTACGCGATGCCGGACGGCTTCGTGAAATGCTCCTTCAGGTAACGATCGGCCGCCTCGACCACGTCCACCTCGGCGTGCCCAGGCTGCTTGTCGAACAGCACGTAGCTGACGAGGAAGGAGTCCTCCCGCTTGAGCGATTCGGGCCCGCGCCTGTACACCTCGTCGATCCGCGAAAGGTTGGTCAGTTGCGACAGCGGAACCTGTGCGCCGCTCATGGCCGGAACGGCGATCTTGCCGAGCGTCTCGATCTCGTCGCGAAGCTCGCGTTCGTAGCGGACGCGGACCGGGAAGCGCTTCCGGCCCTCGACCGTGGTGGTGAGCGGGACGCCGCCGATGGCAACCTCGATGACCGCCTGCACGTCTTCCACCCGCAAGCCGTAGCGGGCGAGGGCGACGCGGTCAATCTCGATTTCGAGGTACGGCTTGCCGACGATGCGGTCAGCGACGACCGTTGACGGGTCGACGCCGGGGACCTCGCCGCTCTTGAGAAGGCGCTCGATCTCAAAGCCGGCCTGCTCCACCTTGTCGAGATCGTCCTCCTGTCCGATCACCTTGATCCCCATGGGCGCCCGCATCCCGCTCTGAAGCATCACGATGCGGGCCGCGATCGGCTGCAGCTTCGGAGCCGACGTCGTCCCAGGAATCTCCGTCGCCTTGATGATCTCCTGCCAGATGTCGTCCGGGCTCCTGATGTGGCCGCGCCACTGGCGGTACGGGCGGCCGTGTTTCGGATCGGGCTTGAGCTCCCCGCTCTCGTCCCGCACGAAATCGTCACGCCCCTCGTCATGCTCGTACAGGATGTAGCGGCCGTCCTTGTCGGTGATGTACTCCGACTTGTAGTTGATGACCGTCTCGATCATGTTGACCGGCGCCGGGTCCAGCGCGGTGTCGGCGCGGCCGAGCTTGCCGACGACCGACTCGACCTCGGGGATCGCCCGCACGGCTCTGTCCTGCTTCTTGATCACGTCCAGCACCTCGCCGATGGACGCATGCGGCATCGTTGTGGGCATGAACAGGAACGAGCCCTCGTCCAGCGGCGGCATGAACTCCTTCCCGAAGCCGGGGAACTTCCGGGCCGCGCCCAGCCAGAAGGTGGTTTTGCGAATCACCTCCGGCTCGGTCCGCGCCATTTTCGCGGCCGCAGGCACGACGCCGAAGACCGTCTCAAAGCCCAGCCACGCGGTGTACCCCGTGAGCACGATCAGGAGTGGGATAGCCATGAACACGAGCTTGTGCCGGAGGAACCAGCCCAGGATCCGGCCGTAGAACCGTTCGACCAGGTAGTAGAACACCTGGAGCCCGCCGATCAGGATGGCGACCAGGGTCAGGTTGCGCCCGAGGCCCTTCTGCGGCCCAAGCGGCAGCCAGTGCTGTGTCAGCAGCACGTCCACGATGACGTCGGCGGCCGCGTTGGCGACCCATGGCACCACCTTGCGCACCGGCGCGGGCAGGGAGTCCGCCACCAAGAGATATCCGCCGAGCAGGACCAAGACCAGGCCCGCCCACCACCAGCCGAGCCACAGTCCCAGGATCACACCGGCTCCGACAAGTCCCGTGCTCGCGATGCCTTTCAACGCCTTCGTCCGAATTTTCCCGGTGAGGAGGACGTGAGCCGCGGCAGGAATCACGGTCAGTGCGACAATGACCGACCCGATCAGGCAGAAGGTCTTCGTGAAGGCGAGCGGCCTGAACAGCTTGCCCTCGGGCCCGGTCATGAAGAACACGGGCAGGAAACCGACGACCGTGGTCGAGATGGCAGTGAGCACGGCCCCGCCCACTTCGCTCGCCGCGCGGTAGATGACCTCCAGCCGGTTCTCTTCGGGCGGCGCCGCCTCAAGGTGCTGAAGGATGTTCTGGCAGATGACGACGCCCATGTCCACGATCGTGCCGATGGCGATGGCGATGCCCGACAGAGACACGATATTGGCCTCGACCCCGAGCAGCTTCATCGCGATGAACGAAAACAGCACGGCCAGCGGCATCACGGCGCTGACCAGGATCGACATCCGGAGGTTGAACGTCATGACGATGACCACGATGGTCGTGATGAGCACCTGTTCGTACAGCGCCGAGTTGAGCGTACCGAGCGTCTCGTAGATGAGGGCGGTGCGGTCATAGAAGGGCACGATCGTGGCCCGGCTGGTCGTAACGCCGGCGGGCCACTGTGCGCGGGGCGTCGCGTCGAGGAACTTCTTCCATGCCGCCTGGTTCAGCGTGGCGCCCTGGAACGCTTCGAAGCCGTTCCTTGCGGCAAGCTCGGTCAGAGCGGCCTTGCTCGTCCGGTGCCAGTCGGCGACGACTTTCACGTCGAGCGACGGCGCAATCTCCTCGATCTTTCGCTGGACGTTCTTGATGGCCTGGAGCGGGTTGTAGCCGTAACTGACGATAGCCACGCCGCCCACGGCCTCTGCGCCTTCCTTGTCGAGTGCGCCCTCGCGCATCGCCGGGCCCAGCGAGACCGTGCCCACGTCCCTGACGTAGAGCGGGACGTTGCCGTTCACCTTGACCACGGTGTTCTCGATGTCGCTGATGCTGTGGATGAAGCCCTTGGCGCGGATCAGATACTCGACCCGGTTGACCTCGATCTGGCGGGCGCCCACGTCGAGGTTCGACATCCGGACCGCCTCCGCAACCTCCCCCAGCGTCACGCCCTTCTGCCGCATCTTGTCGGGACTGACGTCGATCTGGTACTCCTGCAGGAAGCCGCCGATCGAGGCCACCTCGGTTATCCCACCGGCCGACTGAAGGTGATACCGGACCACCCAGTCCTGGATCGTCCGCAGCTCGTGCGGATCCCACCCGCCGGCCGCGTTCCCGTCCGGGTCCCGCCCTTCGAGCGTATACCAGTAAATCTGGCCGAGCGCCGTCGCGTATGGCCCCAGCCTCGGGTTCACGCCCTGCGGCAGCATGCCAGAGGGCAACCCGCTGAGTCGAGCCACGATCCGGTTCTGAGCCGTCTCGAAACCGACTCTCTCCTCAAAGATGACGTAGATCATCGAGAAACCGAAGAGCGACATGCTGCGCACGGTCTTGACGTCGGGAATCCCGCGGAGTGCCGCCGTCAGCGGGTACGTGATCTGGTCGTCAACGTCTTTCGGCGACCGGCCCGCCCACTCCGCGAAGACGATCTGCTGGTTCTCGCCGATGTCGGGGATCGCATCGACCGGAACCGGCCTCCGCTGAATCCCGCCGATCTGCCAGTCGAACGGAGCGACCATGATGCCCCACGCGACGACGAAGAGCACGATGAGGGCGACGACCAGCTTCTGCTCGAGGCAAAAGCGGATGACTCGGTCGACCAGGGAGGGACCCGGGGCCGGCGGTGGGTGGTCGGTGTTCGGTGGTCGGTGTTCAGGGGGCGGTGGCTGGTGGTCGCTCGGCATGGTCATTGCGTGTCTGCTTCCTCGATCCCCGACGTGAGGTCAGCCACCTGATCCCAGTCCCTGTCGACGGGGTCATAGAAGGGACCATCTTCGCGGACTTCGGCCCCCGTGCGTGTAGTATTGCGCCACTGGCTCAGCGAACGATGCAGCCTCTCGAGCATCCGGCCACAGTGGTCGTAGCCATCCTCCAGTTCCGCGAACAATTCGGAACTCAGATACCCTTTCGCGTGGGCTACACCAAGGTGATGCTGCGTCTCGCGAAGTTCACCGGCGGCGCGACTTATGGACTCGATGTAAATGTTCGTGTGGCGGCTGCCCCATCCCTCCGCCAGGATCGCAGGCGCGGCGTTGGACGACCTCCGCAACTGTGAACCCAACTCATACGTCTCGAATCTTGGGAACCCGAGGCTCAACTGGTGAACCTGCAGGTGAAGGCTGGTGAGTTTCTGGTAGACGCGGAGGTCGCGAAACGAGCTCACCTTGCCCATCCCAACCCTCTCATTCCCGCGGAGCCCTCTTGCCCCGCCCGCTCACCGAACTGCGTCCGCGACCCCCCGCCCACCGACCACCGTCCACCGTCCACCGGACCCCTGCCACCTGGCACCTGGCACCTACCTGAGGGTCTCGACCACGTCGCCGCACGTCAGCATCGGAGCGCCGTAGTACGGGTTGCGCGTGCTCTTGTCGGCTTGGAGCCAGTCGGCCCCGCGCCCGTTGAACGCCATCGTGCAGCGCAGCCGGTACACCGCGATGCCTGGCGGAAGGCCGAACCTGTGGATCAACACCGGCAACTCCTCGGACAAGAGCGCGAAGCCGGCCCGGAGGGCGGCGATGTCCTTCGCCTGCTGCATATCCTCCAACGCCTTCCGCAGGTTGGGAAGCTCTTTCATCCAGCCCGAGTGCGCGTCGCCTTCGAGCAGTGTCATGTCAACGGCATCGAGCGTCTTGGCCACGGACCGCGTCGCCTCCGCCGCTTTCTCAAAGCCGTCGGCGGCCAGCGCCTCGGACGCCGCGAAGTAACTCCGGACAAGTTCGCCAAGCTGCTTCTGGAACGCCTCGGGCGCACGGCGTGTCTCGGGAGGCCCAGCGGGCCGGGCCGGCGGCGGGCCGCCGTGGTGCGCGGCCGGCGCAGCTCCGCCCTCGGGCGACATCATGCTGCGCTTCGCCTGAATCTGCAGGGCGCTGTCGATCTTGAAGTTGCCCCTGGTGACCACGAGCTCGCCTTCCTTCAGCCCGCTCGCGACGACGTAGAAGTCGCCGGCGCGGGGGCCAAGCTCGACCTCGCGCCCCTCGAAGGTGGGGCTCTCCGCCCCTGGCAATTCGACATAGACCACGGCCCGCTTGCCCGTGATCAACGGCGCAGACGCCGGAATGACCAGCGGCTTGACGCGCTCGGACTCGTCGACGGCCACGTAGCCGAGCGACTCCGCACGGACGAGCGGCATGCCGCAGATGTCGCACGTGCCCGCCACATCCTTGACGATCTCCGGATGCATGGGCGAAATCCACTTGCCCGCAAGGTCGGCGTCTATCACCTTGCCGCCTTGGGCGACTTTCGGATGCACGACCCCCTGAACGAACATCTCCGGCTTCAGTTTGCCCGCGGGGTTCGGGAGGTTCACCCGCACTTTCACCGTGCGGGTCGCGTCGTCAACCACGGGGTCGATGAACGCGATGACGCCCACGAACTTCTCGCCGGGGTACGCTTCGGCCGTGAACTCAACCTTCTGGCCGTACCGGAGCCACGCCAGGTCCGACTCGTAGGCGTCGAGCTTGACCCAGAGCTGCGAGAGGTCCGCCACTGTGTAGATGTTCATTCCGGTCTGGACGTACACGCCCTGGCGGACGTTCTTCTCGACGACGATGCCGCCGACGGGCGCATAGATGGTGATGTGATCCGACGCCGTGCCGCGCTTCTCGATCTCAGCGATCTGGTCGGGCTTCAGGCCCAGGAGCCGCAGCTTCTCACGGGCGGCCTCGACCGTCGCCTGGGCCGTCTCCTTGACAATTCCGACGTCGCTGTCCTTCAGCTCGCTCACCGTCTTGATGGCCTGGAGCAACTCTTCCTGCGTCGTCAGCAGCTCCGGGCTGTAGAGGACGGCCATGTGATCGCCCTGACGGACGGTCACGCCGGTGTAGTCGACATAGAGCCGGTCCACGCGCCCGGACACCCAGGCCGTAATGTAGGCGAGCTTGGTCTCGTCGTAACCGAGCTTCCCGGCGAGCCGCACACTGACGTCGACGAACCGCCGTTCCACCGGGCTGGTCTCGACCTCCATCAGTGCCCGCGCTTCCGGGGTGGTCACGAAGGTTCGCGGCCCGCCCGCCTGAGACAATGGAATCAGGTCCATGCGGCAGATCGGGCATTTCCCCGCGTGAGGCAGCCTGATCTGCGGGTGCATCGCGCACGTCCACCAGTGGGCGTCATCTTCCGCGGGCTTGGGGCTGGCCGCCTCTCGCACCGGCTGTGTTGCCCCAGGCGTGGAAGGTTCAGAGACCAGCCACGCTCGGAGCAAGTAGCCGGCCACCAGCATCACAACAACCAGTACGACCAGCCCCGCGTTACGGGCCAAGACGGCGAGGAATCTACTCACGGGGTTCTCCTCTTTCGCCTCCCGTCAGCTCACGGACACTGCCCGGCCTGCCGGCCGTGTCACTCGCTCTCAGGTGCTTCCGGCTTGGGGGCTTCCTCCAACTGCTCATCGACAGCCTCGGGGGCGGCTGCAGCCGGTTCCGTCGCGGCATCAGCGGGGGCAGCGGGAATCGTCTCCTCCACGGCCTCCACGGCCGCGTCCGTTGTCGTCTCTACGACGGCGCTCGCAGGGGTCGTCGCATCCATGACCGCGCTCGCAGGGGGCGTCGTCGGCACGACCTTCTTCTTGTCCTCGGTCTTCCCTTTGCAGCCAGCGACACCAACCGCGATCAGCAACGCCAGCATTCCAACACACAACGTTCTCATCGCACGCTCCTCTCCAAAAAGGGCGTCTTTACTTCGCCTGGTCACGCGCCAGGCTTCGTCTCTCGAGCCGCCCATCTCGAGGAGACGTCTCACGGCCGATACGCGGCCGTGTTATTCCTTCTCCGCCGGTCCGGCGACTGGCCGGGTGATCGGCCTCCCGATCAGCGCCTCGAGCTCGGCCAGCCGCTGCTCGCGGTCCGCCAGCGCCCGCTCATAGGACAACTGGAATTCGAGCAGCATTCGCTGGGCATCAATGAAATCGGCGAACGAGGCCTTCCCCGCTTCGAACGCCTTCTGAGTCGTTTTCAGCGCCTCGATGCCCTTCGGCACAAGTGTGTCCCGGTACAGTCCGATCCGCCGATGAGCGTCCCGAAACCGCCAGGCGAGCATCTGCACGTCGGCCGCGATGGCGTTGGCCTTCTCAGCTCTCTGTTGCCACGCGGCGAGGTGGTTCCACCGGGCCTCCCGCACACCGGCCGACAGTTTTGGGAACCAGATCGGGAGGTTGAAGCCGATGCTCACGAACGTCGTGTCCATGCCCATCTGCATTGTTTTGTCCCGGTTGTTGAATCCCAGGCCGAGGGTGGGGTCGGGGTAATACGCCTTTCGGGCCAGCTCGATCTTCTTCTCCTGTTGTCCGATCTCGGCGGTCATGCTCCGAAGCTCAGGGTTCGACTCCGCCGCCCACGCCAGCAGTTGCTCGTCCTTGAACTCGGCCGGGGTTTCCTTGACCGTCGCGGGCCACGGCAGCGTGGCCGTCGCCGGACGGTTGAGGGTTGCGTTCAACCTGGCGATGGCCGGCGCCTGCATCGTCTCCATCGTGCGAAGTTCGTTGTCCAGCTTCCCCAGCTCGACCTGGATGCGGATCAGGTCGGCATGCTCGGCCGCCGCCACCTTGTACCGGACCTCCAGCACCTTCTCCAGGTTGGTGAGGAGAGTCATGTTATCCCTCGTCACGCCGACCGCGCGGCCCAGATAATAGTACTCGTAATAAGCGTCCTTCACCCGGAAGAACAGGGCCAGCTTTTCGGCCTCGTAGCGGTGTAGCTCGGCCTGGGCGGCGTCGGCGGCGGCGGCGGCCCGCAGGCCACGCTTGCCGAGCCACGGAAAAGTCTGGGACATCATGAAAGTCTGCATGTCCACGCCGCCTTGCCCCTCGATCATGTAGCTGAACATCGGGTCCGGAAGGGCGCGGGCTTGCGGGACGGCCTCCAGCGCGGCCTTCCAGCGGCTGTACGCCGCCTGGAGACCGGGGTTGTTCTGCTCCGCGTAGCCGAGATAGTCCTCCAGCCCGGCGTTCGCGGGAAGTTCCGAGACAGCCGGCTGCGACGCACCGAATCGGCCTGCCGCCCGGGCAAGTTCCTCGTCCGCGGCGCGGTCACTGACCGACGCGCACCCGCCAAGGAGAGCGGCAAGAACAAGACCACATGGGCAAAAGCCTACGCGCATCTTCATTGCGTCCTCCTGGACGCACGGCGTTCGGTCAGCGTTCCTGAAGGGCGGCCAGCTCGCGGCTGAGGAGCGTGATGTGGGACATCTCTTCACGGATGATCCTGTCAATGTGCGCCTGCCCCAGTTCCTCAGGAACCGCGTCCTTCACGCCCAGGTAGAAAACGATCGAGTCCTTTTCCAGCGTAATGGCGAAGTTGAGAACCTGCTCGGGGGTCGGGCTCCCGGCAAGCATCTCCGAGGGGTTCTGCTTGAGGTCGAAAACGAGCCCTTCGGCGATGGCTCGGAGGTACCGGGCGGCGAGGTTCTCGCCTTCGGCGTCAAAGAACTTCGGAAGCCACCCAGGGTTCTGGCGCCAGATATCCTCGCGCATCCGGGCGAAGGTTTCGGCGTGGCTGTCTTCCATGTCGGCCAGTTGGCGGAGAATCTGGGCCGCCCGGGCGAGGCTCGGGGTGCGAGCGGCCTTCCGGTAGAAAGCGGCGCCATTCTTTTCAATCTGCTCGGCAATCTCGAAAATCTCGTCCGCGTTGAACTGGTCGCTCATTGAGCCTCCTGGACAGAATCCACAACCTTAGCCTACTTGGTTTCCGAGTGCTTTTCAATGGGCTTCCACAACTTCGTTCGAGAACTTCGAGAATGGGCTCGCCCGGTTCAGCCGACCAGGTTGTCAAGGACCATCATGATGACGAACCCGATAATGACGCCGAAGGTGGCAAGGCGCTCGTGCCCGCGCCGGTGGGTCTCGGGGATGATCTCGTCGCTGATGACGAACAGCATTGCCCCTGCGGCGAACGCCATGCCGAGGGGGAGGACAGGGCGCGCAACCGACACGCCCCCGGCGCCGAGGATCCCGCCGAGCGGTTCAACAAGGCCGGTGGCCGTTGCGATCCAGAGGGCTCGGCCCGGTGAATACCCCTCGCGGATGAGCGCCAGCGCGACGGCCAGACCCTCGGGCATGTTCTGGATGCCGATGCCGAGGGCGAGGCTGGTGCCGTTGGCCACGGACTCGGGGGTGCCGCCACCGAAACCCACGCCGACCGCAAGGCCCTCGGGGAAGTTGTGCAGGGTGATGGCAAGGATGAAGAGCCAGACGCGACGGAGGCTGGAGGAGGGGCCTTCGGTCCCTTTGATGAAGTGCTCGTGAGGGAGCCACTTGTCGGCGCGGTCAAGGAAGACGGCGCCGACGAGGACGCCGACGGCGACCGCGAGAACGGCGCCTGGCTTGCTGCCGTAGATGCCGGTGCCGTAACGGATGCCGGGAACGATCAGGCTGAACGAAGTGGCGGCGAGCATGACGCCGGCGGCGCCACCGAGCATCAGGTCGAGCAGCCGGTCGGAGACTTTTCGGGTGAAGAGGCAGGGGAGCGCTCCGAGCCCGGTTGCGAGGCCGGCGGCCAGGCTGGCCGCCGAGCCGAGCAGCAGCACCTGTCCCGATGTCAGGGGGTCTTGCACTCGGTTCTCCCGATCAATAGGGTTTCGGCCGCCGCAACACGGTCCATTCCCGCCCATCGGCCTGGATGAGGGCGTCGGCCTCCTTCGGGCCCCAGGACCCGGCAGCATAGACGGGCAGGCGCGCGACCCGCTGCACCGCGCAGCCGGTGACGACCGGGTCGACGAACTCCCACGCGGCCTCGACCTCGTCGCTGCGGGTGAAGAGCGTCGGATCGCCCAGGGCCGCGTCAAGCAGCAGGCGCTCGTAGGCCTCGGCGGCCGCCTGCCCCAACGAGGCGTAGCTGAAGTCCATCTGAGAGGAAGCGATTCTCATTGCCGGGCCCGGGCTCTTTTCCTGGAACCGCAGCGAGACACCTTCGTTCGGCTGGATGCGGATGGCCAGAACGTTCGGCTCCAGCGGGCCGGCCGGCGGCACGTTGAAAAGGACGTTCGGCACGGGCCTGAAGTGGATGGAAATCTCGGTGATCCGTGTGGCCATGCGTTTGCCCGTACGGATGTAGAAGGGCACGCCGGCCCACCGCCAGTTGTCGATGAAGGCGCAGAACGCGACGTAGGTCTCGGTGTTGCTGTCCGGCGGGACGTCCTTTTCCTCGCGGTATCCGGGCGCCTGTTGGCCGCCGATCCGCCCGGCGCCGTACTGGGCTCGGATCACGCCGTTCTCGACGCACTCGGGCGGAATCCGGCGGAGAGCGCGGATCACCTTCACCTTCTCGTCCCGAACCGCGTCCGGGGCCAGGGAGGAGGGCGGCTCCATGGCGACGAGGCTGAGCAGGTGCATGACGTGGTTCTGGACCATGTCGCGCAGGGCTCCCGCTTGCTCGTAGTAGTGGGCACGCCCCTCGATGCCGATCGTCTCGCTCGCAGTGATCTGCACGTGGTCGATGTATTTGTGGTTCCAGATGGGCTCGAAGATGGAGTTGGCGAAGCGGAGCACGAGCAGGTTCTGGACGGCTTCCTTTCCCAGGTAGTGGTCGATGCGGAAAATCTGCTCTTCGTCGAAGGCCGTCCGGAGAAGCCCGTTGAGCTCGCGGGCGCTGGCGAGGTCGCGGCCGAATGGCTTCTCGACGACGACGCGCGCCCACGGCGTGGCCACGGCGCCGCGCCGCGCAAGGCCCGAGTCGCGAAGCTGGCCGATCACAGTGCTGATGGAGTCTGGCTGGACGGCGAGGTAGAACAGCGCGTTGCGGACGGAGCCGTTCCGGCTGAGGCGCCGCCGGAGCGACCGGAAGCCCTCGGCGTCCTCGAAGGGGGCGCGGTGGTAGGCGATCTTCGGGGCGAACCGGTCCCATGCCTGCTGGTCGAAGGCCCCGGCGGAGTACTGTTGGAAGCTGGCGAGAAGTTCCTGGCGGAAGCCTTCGTCCGTCTTGTCCCGCCGGGCGAACCCGACCACCGAGACGTCGTCGGGGAGGAGGCCCTGGCGGCA